>NZ_JARVKT010000083.1:0-256 GCF_029809455.1 Micromonospora sp. DH14
TCGGTATTCTCTACCTGACCACCTGTGTCGGTTTGGGGTACGGGCCGCTAAGAACTCGCTAGAGGCTTTTCTCGGCAGCATAGGATCACTGACTTCACCTGAATCGGCTCGGCATCACGTCTCAGCCCACATGTGGTGCGGATTTGCCTACACCACGGCCTACACGCTTACCCCGGCACAACCACCGGCCGGGCTCAGCTACCTTCCTGCGTCACCCCATCGCTTGACTACTACCCATCAGGTTCCCACGCTCCCC
>NZ_JARVKT010000084.1:0-255 GCF_029809455.1 Micromonospora sp. DH14
TATGGCCGCAGAGAGCAGGGGGAAGCGACTGTTTACTAAAAACACAGGTCCATGCGAAGAAGTAATTCGATGTATATGGACTGACGCCTGCCCGGTGCTGGAACGTTAAGGGGACCTGTTAGCTCTTCGGGGCGAAGCGGAGAACTTAAGCGCCAGTAAACGGCGGTGGTAACTATAACCATCCTAAGGTAGCGAAATTCCTTGTCGGGTAAGTTCCGACCTGCACGAATGGCGTAACGACTTCCCCACTGTCTC
>NZ_JARVKT010000085.1:0-255 GCF_029809455.1 Micromonospora sp. DH14
TCTTCCTACGGGTACTGAGATGTTTCACTTCCCCGCGTTCCCTCCACACACCCTATGTGTTCAGGTGTGGGTGACACCACATGACTGGTGCCAGGTTTCCCCATTCGGACACCCTGGGATCACAGCTTGGTTGACAGCTCCCCCAGGCCTATCGCGGCCTCCCACGTCCTTCATCGGCTCCTGGTGCCAAGGCATTCACCGTTCGCCCTTGACAACTTGACCACAAAGATGCTCGCGTCCACTGTGCAATTCTCA
>NZ_JARVKT010000086.1:0-255 GCF_029809455.1 Micromonospora sp. DH14
CGACCAACCCACAACCCCAACAGCCCCACACCAAACCCAACAACCCGTTGGCGGTATGCGAGGCCAGGCCATGCCTGGCAACCTCACGAACCCACAGGCTCGCTACGGCTCCGAAAGAAACAACCACCGGTTGTTCTTTCAGGACCCAACAGGGTGCTTACATTCCCCCTCAGCCGCACCAGAACCAATCCGTTCCCACCACACCCGAAAGAGTGGCTGTACTAAGTGATCCCAGCCGTTGCCGAGGCAAAACTT
>NZ_JARVKT010000087.1:0-255 GCF_029809455.1 Micromonospora sp. DH14
TGCTGTTCGAGCGTTTGATCATGCGGGTTTTGGTGCGGGTTCGGCGGTCGGGTAGCAGGTTGTCCAGGACGGCGGCGCCGATGGCGCCGATCAGGTCGATGACGGTGCCGGTGATGATGCCGGCGGCGTGGACGACTTGGTCGCGGGCGGTGTTCAGGGCGGTGGTGAAGCTGGCCCGGTCCGGGTCGAGACCGGGTCGACTGTCGGTGGCGTCGACCATGGCGGTGTGCAGCAGTTGATAGACGATGAGCAGGG
>NZ_JARVKT010000088.1:0-255 GCF_029809455.1 Micromonospora sp. DH14
ACCGACGCTGACTGGGTTGAAGACGGCATCAATCACTGAGCGGGTGCCGCAGGTCAGCTGGGCACTAAGTCGTAGCTGGGGGTATCCGGAGCAGCCGCCGGTGAGTAGGCGTTGTTTGGTGTAACGGCCGGCGTTGGCCGGCGAGTCGGCGACGACCAGCAAGGTCCCGTCGAGCACGGTCAACAGCATTCCTCGCCATCGCGTCTGCCCGGCGGTGGTGGCAGCCGGGCCACGCAGCAGGTCGAACAACACCCG
>NZ_JARVKT010000089.1:0-255 GCF_029809455.1 Micromonospora sp. DH14
CGAACAGCAAATACCAGGCCCGAGGCCCCACCATCGACCGACGCAGCTACCGAGCCACCACCAGCATCGACATCATCAGCCCCGACCCTTGACAGCCACCACCACGCCTTAACTGAACGGCGTTGGTACTACAGAGGTTGAAAGGCTGACGTCCGTCGGCGTGTCGGCGTGATCTCGGTCGATTGATTCGGTAGGCCGGAGGTATGAGGTATCCGGCTGGTGGTGGCATGAACGCGGCAGCCCGGGTCCGGCGTG
>NZ_JARVKT010000090.1:0-255 GCF_029809455.1 Micromonospora sp. DH14
CCGCGAACGTGCCCGGAGCGGGGTTGCTGCCGGTCCACGAGCCGTTGAAACCGAACGAGACCACCCCGTTGGTCGGCAAGGCACCGTTGTAGCCGACATTCTTCGCGGTGACAGCGGCACCGCTCTGGGTCACCGTCGCGTTCCACGCCTGCGTGACCGTCTGTCCCGCGTCGTAGCGCCAGGTCAGCGTCCAACCCGTCACCGCGTCACCGAGATTGGTGATGGTGACATTCGCGCCGAATCCGCCCTGCCACT
>NZ_JARVKT010000091.1:0-255 GCF_029809455.1 Micromonospora sp. DH14
GAAAGTTTGGGGGGTGACGCCTAGGGCGTCGGTCGGCGACTTCACGGGCGGGGGCTCGTGGCGCCGGGGTCCAGGTGTAACGACCGGGGGGCCGGGGTCATTCCCCGGTGGCCCAGTCCGTCGGCACCCACCCGGAGGCGGTGCCTGCGGTCGTTTCGTGGGGATCACAACGACCCGGGGCCCGGGGTCATTCCGGGCTGGCCCAACCTGTCGACACCCTCATCGCGGCGGTGCCTGCGGTCAGTCGTGGGGATC
>NZ_JARVKT010000092.1:0-251 GCF_029809455.1 Micromonospora sp. DH14
CCGGGCCGGGTCGTTATACCTGGCAGATCACCGCGCCCCCGGCCGGCCGGTGGAGCAGCCGCCGGGAACACCCGCCGGGCCGCCCCGGTTACACCCCCTCGCACGGCCGAGCACCACCGGCCACCCCCGGGTGGGCCGACCCCGCCAGGCCCAGGCACCACCACAGGGCCGGCGGAATGATCCGCCACCGCGAGCCGTTACACCCTGTCCCGACGCCGACCCCAGCGGGTCGCCGGGCCCCCCGCGAACGT
>NZ_JARVKT010000009.1:0-243107 GCF_029809455.1 Micromonospora sp. DH14
GCCTGGCCCTGCCTGGCCCTGCCTGGCCCTGCCTGGCCCTGCCTGGCCCTGCCTGGCCCTGCCTGGCCCTGCCTGGCCCTGCCTGGCCCTGCCTGGCCCTGCCTGGCCCTGCCTGGCCCTGCCTGGCCCTGCCTGGCTTGGCCTGGCCCTGCTCGGCTTGGCCCGGCGCTGCCCGGTGTGGCCCGGTCCGGGCTGCCCGGCTGGCACGGCTCGGACCTGCTCGGCTTGGTCCGGTCCGGCACTGCCCGGCCGGGCTCGGGTTGGAGCCGGCCTGGGCATGACAGGGTGACCGATCGGGGCCGGAAGTGTGGTCAGAGCACGTGTAGGGCGGTGCAGAGCCAGCGGCCACGACGGTGCTCCAGGCGTACTGCCATCGCCCAACTTCGGCCGCCCGCGCCGGTGAGGACGGCTGCCGCCTCCACCGCGGTCTCCCGGGGCTCGCAGACTCGCAGGCGTAGCAGCCGAACCAGTGGTCGGCCGGTGCGACGGCGGGCTGTCCCGGCCCGGCCGGACGCGCGGGCGAGTTCGGTCAGCAGGTCGGCTGCTCGGGCCGGGTCGAGCAGCGCCCGCACCTGGTTCGGCGAGCGGTAGCCGTTGACCACCTCCACGCAGGTGCCGACGAAGCGGTGCGCGGCCCGGGTGGTCTCCGGAGCGGCCGTCGGTGGTAATGACGCGGCGGGATGGGCGGTGGGTCGGTTGGGCACCGGGCGCAGCGCTGTTCGGCGTTCCGGCGGCCGGACGGGGAGGGGTCTGGTGGAGGCGAACAGGTCGAGGGCGAGCTGACCGTCGGTCGGTGCCGGCCAGTACGCCCCGTCGGTCTCGTCGACGTACGGCGGGTCGAAGGGCGGGACGGGACGCAGTCGCACGGGTGGTCGGGAAGGACCGGGTCGTGCTCCGCTCATCATGGCCCCCTTTGATCTTGCGTTTGCCTTCGTTTGCCTCCGACAAGCTTGATTCTGAGCGAGACAACTGCCTCGGTCAATGGCTTCCCGGTACCCACGCCCGACAAAGGGCCTTGATCCACTCGAGTTTCTTGATACCGCGGTATCGCGGCGGCCTCGATGCCCCGACTTCCGTGAACCCGAGTGGATCAAGCCAGGTCGGCCGCCCGATCGCCCACGGCCGGCAGGCGGGAGGGCTGGTTGAGGGGCTGGTCGTGACAGGGGTGGCAGGCAGGCGAGCGAGCGGCTGCCCGGGCTGGTCGTGACGTGAGGCGGGCAGGCGACTCGGCCGGCGCGGCGCGAGCGGCAGGCAGGCTGGTCGTGACGTGGGCGGGCGGCCAGGGAGGCTGGCAGGTGGGGCGGGCCGACTGGATCGGGCTGGGCTGCCGCTACTCGGGGTCCCGGTCGATCAGCGGGTTGCTCTGCACCCAGTCTGCGGTTTCGTCGTATTTGCGCGCTATGTACTCTTCGAGGCGGGTGCGCTCGACGCGCCACTGGCCGCGCCCGCCGATCTTGATCGCCGGCAGTTCGCCGCTGCGCACCATGTGGTAGACCTGCGAATCCGACACGTTGAGCTCGGCAGCCACGTCGGAGAGCAGCAGGAACCTCGGCTCCACAGGAACTCCCGGTGTTGATGTCGTTTGGCTCAGTTTGCCACCGACAGCGCTGGCCGCCCAGCACCGGGCCGGTTCGGCGGCCGACCGGCAGCGCGAGACACACCGGGCGGGAGCTTCCTCCGGTCGGAGGCGAGGTGTATGACGGTCACGGCGTGCGGCATGATCTGCGCCCGTGCCGGCGGCCGCCGGTGGAGGACGACGCGGGGAGACGACCGGTGACCGACGAGCTTGTCCGGGTGTACGTGCCGGCGACCGTACCGATGCTGGCTCGGCTGCGCGAGGAGGGGCTCGCCACCGACCAGGCGCACGCCGTGACCCCGGCGCTTCGCGAGTGGTACGCGGAGGGCGACGAGGAGGAGTTGGAGTACGTCGCGTTCACCCGGGCTGCCCAGGACGCCCTGCACCTGCTGCGGGCCGACCCGAGCGCGCCCCGCCGTCGCGTCGTCGTCTCGGTCGACCTGCCGTCGGGGGCGATCGGGCGTGGCGACGGTGAGTTGGGCTCCAGCACTGTGGCGTTGACCGGTGCCGTGCCGGTGGGCGCGGTGGCGGCCATCCATGTGGACGGCGCGGACGCGGTCGAGGAGATCGGCGCGGCGGCCGACGTGGTGGCCGAGGCGGCGGCTGGTGACCCCGACGCCCAGTTCACCGTCGACGGCGCCGAGGATCACGAGCTGGAGTGGTACGACGTGACGGAGCTGGACCAACTGCTCCGCGCCGCCACCTGAGCCGGACACCGGCCGGGACCGTCGAACACCGGCCGGGACCGTCTGACGTCAAACGCCGGCCACCGGCCGGGACCGCCTGACGCCGGCCGGGACCGTCTGACGTCAAACGCGGCCACCGGCCGGGGACCGCCTGACGCCGGCCGGGACCGCAGTACACCGGCCGGGACCGTCTGACGCCGGACACCGGCCTGGGGGCCGGGGTCAGCGAGCCGGGTCCGCCTTCGCCGGGTCCGCGTCGACCGCCTGAGCGTCGTCGGAGGTCTCGGTCGGGTCCGCGTCGTACGCCTTGGCGTAGCCCGGCTTGTCGTCCTCGGGGTCGGCCTGGTCCGGGACCGGGCTGTCGACGGGTTCGTCGTCGTCGGTGTGGGCGGGGCTGAGCGTGCGGCCGAACGCGATGAGCGCGGTCAGCGCCCCCACGAACAGCACCCAGATGCCGTTGTCCACCCGGGAGGTGCCGAGTGAGGTCTGCGCCACCGCGTCCGCCTCGCTGAGGGCGCTGGCGAGGTCGAGCAGCGACCGGCCGCCGACCCGGATGATCACCTCGGCGAGCAGCAGGAGGAGCCCCGGTCCGGCGCCGGCGAGCAGGTACGCGGGCCAGCGCAGCGCCGGGGCGTCGGGGTCGCGGCGGACGGCTCGACGGCGTGCCCAGGTCAGGTAGCCGAAGGCCAGGAGGCCGGCCAGGAGCCCGGCGACCAGCGATTCGGTGCGGGACACCCACTTGGCCGCGCTGATCAACGACTCCTGGCTGTCGCCGGCGCCGAAGAGGTCGAACAGCGGGTCGCGGGCGCGGCTGAACGCGACCACGAAGATCAGCGTGCCCAGCGCGGCGGTGACCACGGCACCGATCGCCGGGGCGGTCCGCGCGGCGGCCAGCGCGCCCCCGATGATCGCCGCCGCCGCGGTGGTGCCGGCGATCACGTTGGTGGTGGACGTGTCGAAGTAGGTGAGGTTGATGGCCACCGCGGCGGCGAGCCCGACCAGCATTCCGCCGCCGATCGCGCCGGCGAAGCGCAGGGTGGCCCAGTCGCCGTACCGGCGGGCCAGCAGGTTGCCACCGGCCAGCGCGACGGCGGCCCCGGCCACCAGTGCGGCCGAGATCACGCCGGGCAGGGCGAACGCGGACAGGCTGATCGCGGTGACCCCGGCCGCCGCCGAGGTGATGGCCTCCCGGGTGGACCAGAGCATGGCGGCCAGCCACCCGAGTGCCAGCAGCGCGAGCACTGTGGCGCCGGGCGCGGGCAGCGGCCGAGTGGCCGCGTTGACCGCCGGCTCGTCCGACTCGGCGGCCGAGGGGCGGCCGGGCTGCTTGGTCATCGTCTCCCCTTCGAGGCGGCAGGTCACCGACCATTCAGGGTACGCGGGCCCGCTGGGCTGCCCGTCGCCCCGGGACAGCGGGACGGATCGAGACCGGTCGGTAAGGGGAGGAGGGGTGGGGCGGTCCTTGGCGCGGGGCGGTGGCCGAGGTGGGTCGCGTGGCCCGTCGTGGGAGAATCACGGGAGGTCCCGCCGCTGCTCGGTCTCTCGTGTGGCGTCCGGTGTCCGGCCGTCCGGTCGGCGCCCGCGGGTCCGGTTTCGCCACTGCTGTCGAGATCGCCAGGAGCCCTGATGGATGCCGTGTTCTCCGTACCCGAGCCGCGCAACGAGCCGGTTCGCAACTACGAGCCGGGCAGCCCCGACCGGGACCGGCTCCAGCGGCGGCTGACCGAGCTCGCCGCCGAGCGCATCGACCTGCCGATGACCATCGGCGGCGAGCAGCGGATGGCCGCCGGTGACCCGATCAACGTGGTGCAGCCGCACAGGCACGCCCACGTGTTGGGTGTGACAGCGCACGCCACCCACGATGACGCCCGCGCCGCCGTGCGGGCGGCCAAGGATGCCGCGCCGATGTGGCGGGCGCTGCCCTTCGAGGAGCGCGCCGCGATCTTCCTGCGCGCCGCCGAGCTGCTCGCCGGTCCGTGGCGCGACACCCTCAACGCCGCCACCATGCTCGGCCAGTCGAAGACCGCGATCCAGGCGGAGATCGACGCGGCCTGCGAGTTCATCGACTTCCTGCGGTTCAACGTGCACTTCGCGCGTCGCCTGATGGAGGAGCAGCCGGCGTCCTCGCCCGGTGTATGGAACCGCTTCGACCACCGCCCGCTGGAGGGCTTCGTCTACGCGGTCACCCCGTTCAACTTCACCGCCATCGCCGGCAACCTGCCGTCGGCGCCGGCCCTGCTGGGCAACACGGTGGTCTGGAAGCCGGGCCCGACCCAGCAGTTCGCCGCGCACTTCACCATGCGGCTGTTCGAGGCGGCCGGCCTGCCGCCCGGTGTGATCAACATGGTCACCGGCCGGGGCGAGGAGGTCTCCGACGTCGTGCTCGCCGACCCGGACCTGGCCGGCATCCACTTCACCGGCTCGACGAAGGTCTTCCAGCAGTTGTGGCGGACCGTGGGCGACAACATCGCCCGTTACCGGGGCTACCCGCGCCTGGTCGGCGAGACCGGCGGTAAGGACTTCGTCGTCGCGCACACCAGCGCCGACGTGGACGCTCTGCACACCGCGCTGATCCGTGGCGCGTACGAGTACCAGGGCCAGAAGTGCTCGGCGGCGTCGCGGGCGTACGTGCCGCGCTCGATCTGGGAGGGTGGGCTGCGGGACCGGCTGGCCGCCACCGCCGACTCGCTGACCTACGGTGACGTGGCCGACTTCGGCAATTTCGGCGGCGCCGTGATCGACGACAAGGCGTTCGCCCGGCACACCGCCGCGCTGGAGCTGATCGCTGGTGACGACAGCTGCCGGGTGCTCGCCGGTGGCACCGCCGACGACTCGGTCGGCTACTTCGTGCGCCCGACGCTCTTCGAGTGCGGCGACGCCGCCCACGAGACCTTCACCACCGAGTACTTCGGGCCGATCCTGGGCGTGCACGTGTTCGACGACGCCCGTTTCGACGAGGTGGTGGCGCAGGCCGAGTCGATCGCCCCGTACGCGCTGACCGGCTCGGTGTTCGCCACCGACCGTCGGGTCGTCGAGTCGGTCGGCGAGCGCATGCGCTACGCGGCCGGCAACTTCTACATCAACGACAAGCCGACCGGCGCGGTGGTCGGGCAGCAGCCCTTCGGTGGCGCCCGCGCCAGCGGCACCAACGACAAGGCCGGCTCCTGGCTGAACCTGGTCCGCTGGGTCTCCCCGCGAACGATCAAGGAGACCTTCGTGCCGCCGACCGACCACACGTACCCCCACATGGGCTGACCGGCGACGACCCGCCGGCGGCGTGCGTGAGCGCCGCCGGCGGACGCCCGGAATGGCCAATCCATCGATAGTCCTCAACGGACAGTCTGCCGCCGACAGTGCACTTAGGAAGTCCTGTTGGGTGGCAAACCGGCAAATCCTGGACGCCGGGTGCGCAAAGTGGCAGCGTAGTGGGCATGGCGGATTCCGGAGTCAACCCTACGGCGGCGGCCCTGCTCGGCCTCCTCCACGAGGGCCCGATGACAGGCGGTCAGTTGATGGCCGCCGCTGAGCGCCGTCTGGCGCCGTACTGGTCGATGACCCGCAGTCAGGTGTACCGCGAGTTGCCGGTGCTGGCTGAGCGGGGTTTTGTGCGGCTCGGCAAGCCGGGGCCGCGGATGAGCCAGCCGTACGCGCTGACCGCCAGCGGAAAACGGACGTTTTCCCGCTGGCTCGCGGAGAACCCGGGGCGGGACACCATCCGCAACCCGATAGCGCTGCGGATGGCCTTCGGCAACCTGCACTCCGCCAGCCAGCTGAAGAGCCTGTACGCCTCGGCCAACGAATACCACACCGAGGCCCTCGCCCAGGTGCGGGAGCAGGTGAAGAACGCCAAACGGGACGGCGAGACGTACGACGCCAGCGCGCTGGAGTTCGCGGTCGCCTACCACCGGGCTGCCCTCTCGTGGCTGAAGTCCGCCCCCGTCGGGTGACGATCGGCTGGTTCGCGCACCGGCAACGGGCTGCCGCGCGCCCGGGGGCGCACCGCCGATTTGGCGCTGCTCCGCGGGGCTCGCAAGCTCAGCCCTCGCCCGCGCAGTACGCTTGTCTGTCGTGACCGCTGCCGATTACGCCGAACAGCTCAAGGAACTCGACGCGACCCTGCGAAACATCGAGGCCGTCCTCAACCTCGACCGGCTCCACGAGGACAAGGCCCGCCTTGAGCAGGAGGCGTCCGCCCCCGACCTGTGGGACGACCAGGCCAAGGCCCAGCAGGTGACCTCGCAGCTGTCGTACGTCAACGGCGAGATCAGCAAGCTGGGCAGCCTGCGCTCCCAGCTCGACGACGCCCAGGTGCTGCTGGAGCTGGCCGAGGCCGAGTCCGACCCGGGCGTGTTGACCGAGGTCGAGTCGGAGATCACCGGGTTGACCAAGGCCATCCAGGAGATGGAGGTCCGCACCCTGCTCTCCGGCGAGTACGACTCCCGGGAGGCGCTCGTCGCCATCCGGGCCGGTGCCGGTGGCGTGGACGCCGCGGACTTCGCCGAGATGCTGCTGCGGATGTACCTGCGCTGGGCGGAGCGGCACGGCTACCCGACCGAGGTCTACGAGACCTCGTACGCCGAGGAGGCGGGTCTGAAGTCGGCTACCTTCGCGGTCAAGGTGCCGTACGCGTACGGCACGCTCAGTGTCGAGTCGGGCACGCACCGGCTGGTCCGGATCAGCCCGTTCGACAACCAGGGGCGTCGGCAGACCAGCTTCGCGGGGGTCGAGGTCCTGCCGGTCACCGAGCAGACCGACCACATCGACATCCCGGAGAACGAGGTACGCGTCGACGTCTACCGCTCCTCCGGCCCGGGTGGGCAGAGCGTCAACACCACCGACTCGGCGGTGCGGCTGACGCACATCCCGACCGGCATCGTGGTGACCTGCCAGAACGAGAAGTCCCAGCTGCAGAACAAGGCCTCCGCGCTGCGGGTGCTCCAGGCTCGGCTGCTGGAGCGCAAGCGCCAGGAGGAGCAGGCCAAGCTCGAAGGGCTCAAGGAGAACGCGGCGGGCTCGTGGGGCGACCAGATGCGCTCGTACGTCCTGCACCCCTATCAGATGGTGAAGGATCTCCGAACTGAGCAGGAGACCGGCAATCCGAGCGCGGTCTTTGACGGCGAGTTGGACGGTTTCATCGAGGCGGGTATCCGTTGGCGTAAGCAGCGGCAGCTCGCCGGCGACGGTGCGTGACGGTGCGCGGGCGGAGCGCGTCGTCGATCTCCAGGTAGGAGCCTGATTCGACGACTCGTGGCGGATCGGCGGGGCGTGGGGCTTGGCTCAGTTGTTACACCGCGTAGACTCACCACCCGTGATTCAGCTTGAGCAAGTGACGAAGACGTACCCGAAGGCGTCCCGGCCTTCGCTCGACAACGTGTCCGTCTCGATCGAGAAGGGCGAGTTCGTCTTCTTCATCGGTCCATCCGGCTCCGGCAAGTCCACGATCATCAAGATGCTGCTGCACGAGGTGGCCCCCAACAAGGGGCGCGTCGTGGTGAACGGCAAGGACGTCACGTCGATGCGGTCCTGGAAGCGACCCCACTTCCGGCGCTCGATCGGCTGTGTCTTCCAGGACTTCCGGCTGCTGCCGAACCGCACCGCCTACGAGAACGTGGCGTTCGCTCTCGAGGTGATCGGCAAGACGAAGGCGGTTGCCCGTCGCGTCGTGCCGGAGGTGCTGGAGCTGGTCGGGCTCGGTGGCAAGGAGCACCGCTACCCGCACGAGCTCTCCGGTGGTGAGCAGCAGCGGGTCGCCGTCGCCCGGGCGTTCGTGAACCGTCCGCTGATCCTTCTCGCGGACGAGCCCACCGGAAACCTGGACCCGGACACCTCGATCGAGATCATGCGTCTGCTGGACCGGATCAATCGCACCGGCACGACCGTCGTGATGGTCACCCACGACTCCAACATCGTGAACCAGATGCGCCGCCGCGTCGTTGAGATTGAGAGCGGTCGCATCGTGCGTGACCAGGCCCGCGGCGTCTACGGGTGAGCCGGCGCTCCACCCCTGCGCAGCCTGACGACGAACACCTCATGCCGGAGACCCGGAGGAAATCCCGATGCGCGTGAAATACGTCCTGTCCGAGGTACTGGTCGGACTGTGGCGCAACGTGACCATGTCCATCGCGATGATCATCACGATGGCGGTCTCGCTGACCATGCTCGGCGCCAGCGGTCTGATGTACCGCCAGGTCGACGACATGAAGGACCTCTACTACAAGAACATCGAAGTCTCGATCTTCTTGACCCAGGAGGTGACCGAGCAGGAACGCACTGACCTGCAGACCAAGCTCGACAGCGACCCCCTGGTCAAGGATGTCCTCTACGTCAACAAGGACGAGGCGTACAAGCGCTTCAAGGAGATGTACCAGGACGCGCCGGACCTGGTGAACGCGGTCAAGCCCGACCAGCTGCCCGAGGCGTTCCGGCTCAAGCTGAACAACCCGGAGCAGTACAAGGACGTCTACGACCAGTACAAGGACACGGCGGGCGTCGAGGAGATCATCGACCAGAGTCGACTGCTCGACAAGATCTTCAACATCCTCACCTCGATCCAGAACATCGCCCTGGCCGCCGCCATCGTGATGGCGATCGCCGCCCTGCTGCTCGTCGCGAACACCATTCAGGTGGCCGCGTACAGCAAGCGGCGCGAGGTGGCGGTCATGAAGCTGGTCGGCGCGTCCAACTGGTTCATCCAGGCGCCGTTCGTGCTGGAGGCCGTGGTGGCCGGCCTGATCGGTTCACTGCTTGGTCTGGTGGCCCTGGTCGCGGCGAAGTATCTGCTCTTCGACGGGTCGTTGAGCGCGTTGCAGGGCCTGCTCTCGCCGATCACCTGGGGTGACATCCTGTTCATCTTCCCGGTGATGGCCGGCGTCGGTGGTCTGGTCAGCGCCGCCACCGCCTGGATCACCCTGCGCTTCTACCTGCGGGTCTAGGCGCCGTACGGGTCGTCCCGTGGTCTCCCGAGGACCCTCCCGCAGCCGGAAATAAACGGCGCGGGAGGGTCCTTCCACTCGGGTAGCATGATCGGTTGTCCGGCCGGGGTGAACCGGCCGCGGACGAGGGAGAGGGGGTGGCACCGATGCCACGGGAAAAGGGGCGCAAGGTGGTCGCCTCCAACAAGAAGGCGCGCCACGACTACGCGATCCTCGACACGTACGAGGCGGGCATGGCGCTGACCGGCACCGAGGTCAAGTCGCTGCGGGCCGGGCGGGCGTCGCTCGTCGACGCGTTCGCGCAGGAACGTGACGGCGAGTTGTACCTGCACGCGATGCACATTCCGGAGTACACCCAGGGCACCTGGACCAACCATGAGCCCCGGCGTACCCGCAAACTGCTGCTCAACCGGGGCGAGATCGACAAGCTCGTCGGCAAGACCCGCGAGGGTGGTTTCACCATCGTCCCGTTGCAGGTCTACTTCTCGGACGGCTGGGCCAAGGTCGAGATCGCGCTGGCCAAGGGTAAGAAGTCGTACGACAAGCGTCAGGACCTCGCCAAGCGCGACGCGGACCGGGAGATCGCCCGGGTGTCGGGTCGACGAGGCAAGGGAATGGACGACTAGTTCATCCTGTTTGTCCGGGTCGGTGCGTCGGCCCGGGGCTCGGGATGAAAGCTGTTGCGCCAGGCGTTAGTCTTGTCAGTGCCGCCACATCGGCGGCCTGTCGAGGGGGTGACTGGTTTCGACTTCGTACGCAGCGACAGGGGAAGCGAGCCGAGGAAGCCGACGTCGTCTCGAGAATCGGTCGTCGGAAACTTATAAGCGCCAAGCAAAATCGCGCTGACTTCGCTCTCGCCGCCTGAGGCGAGTAGCTAAGTCTGTCGGCCTGGGAACGCCTTCGTCCCAGTAGCCGGCATCAGCTAGGAGGCTGGCCAATCGGACCCGGTCGCGGGGTCCGTGCGGCGAGATTAATCAGCGACTGGGCCCGTCACACCAACTTGCTCGCGTGAGCGGTGGGGCCGAGTAGAGGCACAGCGAGCTGCGCTCGGAGAAGCCCTGACAAACCGGCGAAGGACCCGGGTTCGATTCCCGGCACCTCCACCACCTCGAACGAAGCGCCCCGGCCACTGGTCGGGGCGCTTCGTTGTGTCGGCGGGGTCTTACGCTGCCACCTGTGACCAACCGAGAGCTGCGCCTGTCGGTCGGCGCGTCACCCGGCCAGCGGGTCGTGGCGGTGGTGGCCGGCGTCCTCGTCGCCGCCATCGGCGCGGCGTTCGTGGTGCTGCCCCTCGTCGCCGACGGGCTGCTGCGCCGGCTGACCGGACCGGGTGACGCGTTCGCCTCCTATGAGGAGGCTCGCGACCTGCCGCCGGGGCTGCTGCCGCCGGGGCTACGGGACTCCGCTGACCCGAACCAGTCCGGTCCCAGCCCGTTCATCGGCCTGTGTGGTCTGCCCTTCCTGCTGCTCGGCCTCTACCTCGCGTTGCGGGTGCTCCGTACGGCCGCCTGGCTGGACGGCAGCCGGGCGCGGGTACGCGGGGCGCTGCGTACCCGCACCGTCGACCTCGCCACCGCCCGGATCGAGGCCGGCGGAACGTCGTACCGCGACGCGGACGACATCGACCCGGCCGGTGGGCCGCAGCTGCGGTCCATTCTCGCCACCGGCCCGGCCGGTACGCGGGGGGTCACCATCCCACTGCGCGGCATGGGGCTGCCCAGCCTGCCACCGACAGAGCTGCGGGCGCTGGCCGAGGCGATAACGGCGGGTCGACGGGGCGACGGGCGGGACGACGACACCCGTGCGGTGGCAGACCAGCTGCGCCGCCTGGCGCAGCGCCGCTCGACCGACTGAGACGGGTTCGTCCGGACGGCTCGTGAGGGCTGCGGAAGCGGTACCGGTGCGGCTGGTGGGGTCAGTGGGTCCAACGCGGCAGATGAGGCGATCCGGGGCCCTGGACAGGGCGGGCCGGGCAGGCTCACCATCGCGGTATGGGGTAGCAGCGCCGCGCGGGAGGTGCCATGGTCACCGGTCCGATCCAGCAGCCGTCACTCGTCGCCCGACCGCGCGTCGCGCATCCGGTGGGGCGCCCCGCCGATCCACCTCCCCTCGGTCTACCCGGCGAGCCGCGCCCCGCCGGCCTCGCCGGTGACGTGCACGCCCTCGGCCGGGCCGTCGCGGTCGCCAGCACCGAGCCGCGCTGGCGCGAAGCCGTTCTTCTTCGGCTGCGTCCGGTGCGCCAGGGTTTCGCCGAGCACGTCCGGGCCACCGAGGGCCCCGGCGGCCTCTACCGGGAGTTGCTCACCCAGTCGCCGCGACTGGACCACGGCGTGCGGCTGCTGACCCGGGAGCACACGGCGATCGTCGCCGCGATCCTGGCGGCGCAGCAGATCGCCGAGCGGCCCGAGGCGCACCCCGACGAGCTGCGGCACCGGGTCGGGCACCTGCTGCGGAAGTTGGCCCGGCATCGGCGGCGCGGCGCCGACCTGCTCTGGGAGGCGTACCAGACGGACCTGGGCGGCGAGACCTGAGGGAACCGGCCGGTCGGCGGGTGCGTCGAACCGCACATGCGTCGACTCGCAGTGCTGCTCGTACTCCCATTGCTGCTCACGGCGGGCTGCGCCGCGACCGACGCCGGTCCGGCCGACGCCCCACCCGGCCCGGCGCGCGACGCCGAGGCGTTCGACCAGCGGGCCGCTGAGGTCGCGGAGGCGTGGCGGCCGGGCCCCGACTGGCGCACCGGCTACGTGCCGTTGGAGGGGCCGACACTGCTCACCGGCGACCCGGGCTTCACCCCCGACACCGAGGCGGCCTTCCGGGCCGGGTGGTACCGCGCGCAGGTGCCGATACCGCCCACCCGGGTCGGTGGCGAGATCCGGTTCCCGGACGGACGGTTGACGCTGCCGTTGGTCAGCGCCGCCGAGGCGTACCGGCAGCTCGACACGGGTGACCCGCAGCCCTGCCCGGGACGGCCGAAGCAGCCCGGTCGGCCCACCCCCGGCGGCCCCACCGTCGAACCAGGGCCGGACGGGTGGGTGACGAGCAGCACGCAGACCGCCTGTCTCCCGCTCACCGTCACCGCTGTCACGTTCGACACCGTGCCGGTCCGCACGAGCCGCGGTGTGGCGCAGGTTCCGGCCTGGCTGTTCACCATCGAGGAGCTGACCGCCCGGGTGGCCCGGCTCGCCGTCGCGCCCACCGGGGTCACCAAGGTTCCCGAGCCCACCGCGCCGGCCCGCCCCCTGCCCGACGGGTTGGTGGCGGCCCAGGACCTGGCGGCCGTCGACGACACCCGGCTGACGGTGCGGCTCGGCGTCGGCGCGTGCGACACCGGGATCACCCCGTTGGTGTGGGAACGGCCGGACGCCGTGGTGGTCGGTGGCCGCGTCACCCGGCCCACCGGCGAATGCATCGCACTGCTGAAACTGGAGCCGGTCACCGTCACCCTCGCGACACCGCTGGGTGCCCGGCCGGTGCTGGACGTCCACACCGGCGCCCCACTGTCGATCGCACCGCGCTGAACGAGACCCGGTTTCAGAGGATGCTGGGCACGTCCGTGCTGATCGGCACCGGCACAACCGTGGGACGGTCGGCGCCCAGCCCGGCGGTGAGCGCCGCGCCGAGCTGATCGGGGGTCTCCACCACCTCCGTGGCGCAGCCGTAGCCGGCCGCGATCGCGACGATGTCCAGACCCGGCAGGTCCAGGCCGGGCACCCCGGGAGTGTGCTTCAGCTCGGCGAACGCCTTCAGGATGGCGTACTGCTGGTTGACCGGGACGACGACCACCACGGGCAGTGCCAGGCGCGCGGCCGTCCACAGCGCCTGCACCGAGTAGTGGAACGAGCCGTCGCCGACCACCGCCACCACCGGGCGACCGCGCCCGGTGTCCCGCTCGGCCAGGGCGACGCCGATCGCCGCCGGCAGCCCGTAGCCGAGGCCGCCGCTGGCCATGGTGAAGTACGACGCCGGGCGGGTGATCCGCAGCTGACGGCGCAGCGCGGACAGGTTGGAGGGTGACTCCTGTACCAGCACGGCGTCGGTCGGCCAGTGCGCGGCCAGCGCGGCGAACAGGGCGTCGGCGCTCAGTGGTGTGCCGACCTCGGGCGGTGGTGGTGTGTCCCGTCGTGCCGGCGCCGGCCGGTCACTCGGCGGCACCCGTTCGACCAGCGCGTCCAGGGCCAGCCCCGGGTCACTGAGCAGACTGTCACCGACCGGGGCTCGGGCGGCCTCGTCCGGGTCGTCAGTGACGTGCAGCAGGCGGGCGCCGTCGGGCAGGTGCCCGCCCGGCACGTACGGGTAGTAGCGGAAGACCGGGGCACCGACGACCAGCACCGTGTCGTGTCCGCGCAGCGCCTCGGCGAGGGGACCGATCGCGTACGGCAGCACGCCACGGAAGTGCGAGTGGTCCTCGGGGAAGACGGCCCGCTCGGTGGCGGGGGCCGACCAGACCGGCGCGGCGAGCCGCTCCGCCAGCGCCACCGCGGCCGACCAGCCCGCCGAGCGGTCCACCCCCGGCCCGTACACGAGCGCCGGGTTGCGGCTGCCGGCCAGCACCGTGACGAACTCCGCCAACCGCTGCGGGTCCGGTGCGAACCGGGTGGCCACCGTTCGCGGCGCGGGCGGCGGGTCGGCCGGCTGGGCCCAGTCGTCCATCGGTAGGGAGAGGAAGACCGGCCCGGCCGGTGGCTGCACCGCGGTCGCGTACGCCCGCAGCATCGCCGCGGGGATGTCCTGCGCCCGCGCCGGCTCGTAGGCCCACTTCACGTACGGCTGCGGGAGTTCGGTGGGCCGGCGGTTGGCCAGCCGGGGTTCGAGGAGCAGCATCTCCCGGGTCTGTTGGCCGGCGGTGACGATCAGCGGGGTCTTGTTGTGCCAGGCGGTGACCAGGTTGCCCATGCCGTTGCCGGTGCCGGGGGCGGTGTGCAGGTTGACGTGGGCGGGCACTCCGGCGGCCTGCGCGTAACCGTCGGCCATCGCCACGGCCGTCGCCTCATGCAGCGCGTGGACGTAGTGGAAGTCGGCCGGGAAGTCCTGGAGGAACGGCTCCTCGGTGGAACCGGGGTTGCCGAAGACGGTGGTCAGGCCGAGGGTGCGGAGCACGTCGTACGTCGCGTCCCGGACAGTTGCCATCGCCACCCGCCTCCGTGTCGCGGGCAGGGACAACCGCGATCGCCCTCCCGATCAGCCGAATCTATCGGGATGTGACGGACCTTTCGGGCTTTTCTCGGCGGTCGGTGCTCCGGAACGGGCGATCACCGGGAGGTCTGCCAACCGGTGCATCGGCCCTTCGTGTCAACTGTCTGATCACCCGCCGGTCAGACCTTAGCCAGCACCCAGCACGCAGGCTATGGTGCCAGGCATGGCGTTGACAGCGCGGCGGAACCCGATGCGCCGGGCGGATCCGGTCGAGGACCGGCCCCCGGGCCGGGCTCACGGTTGACGGGTGTGTGGCATGCAGGGAGAGGGCCAGGCGATCGGCGGACGAGCGATGGAGTCGATGACCGGGCGGCTGCTGGTCGCGACTCCGGCGCTCAAGGACCCCAACTTCGACCGTACGGTGGTGCTGCTCGTCGCCCACGAGCCGGGCGGCGCGCTCGGCGTGGTGCTGAACCGGGCCACCGAGGTGCCGGTGGCCGACGTGCTCGGTGACTGGAGCGACCTGGCCCGCCACCCGGCGGTGCTCTTCGAGGGTGGCCCGGTGCAGCCCGACTCGGCGATCTGCCTCGCCCGGATGCGCCACCCGATGCGCCGGTTGAAGGGCTTCCACCAGGTGTCCGGGGCGGTCGGCACGATCGACCTCTCGGTCGACCCGGAGCGGCTGCGGGAGAGCATCGGCGGCATCCGGGTCTTCGCCGGTTACTCCGGCTGGGGCAGCGGCCAGTTGGAGCAGGAGATCGCCGACGGGTCCTGGTTCGTGCTGGACGGGCTGCCCGGGGACGCCTTCGTCGACCGGCCCGACGACCTGTGGCCGATGGTGCTGCGCCGGCAGGGCGGGATGATGGCCGCCGTCGCGCACTTCCCGCCGGACGTGGCGCTCAACTGACCCGGCTCGGCGGGGGACCCCGCGAGATGACCATGCGAGCGGGTCTGTGTATAGTTTCCCAGTGCCCGGGCGACCGGGACAACAGCAAGGGGCCGTGGCGCAGCTGGTAGCGCACCACACTGGCAGTGTGGGGGTCAGGGGTTCGAGTCCCCTCGGCTCCACCTTGTTGGACCGCAGGTCAGCGGCTTAGTCGGAGATCGTCCGCTAGGCCGCTGATCTTTTTCCGCGGTCTGCTCTCTCGCGCGCCTAGCGGATGATCGGTGACCACTCCCGCTGGCTGGTGATCGTCACGCCGGGAGTGCGGTAATAAGGGTCCTCGGCGACGATCGCGGCGAACGCCGCGGCGTCCGGGACGTCGAAGATCAGCAGTGCTCCGGAGTCGTCGGGGAACGGCCCGGCCAGCACCACCCTGCCCTCCCGGCGCAGGGCCTGGAGACGCTCCCGGTGCGCCGGCCGAGCGGCGAGCCGGTCGGGTTCTTCGCCGAAGGACAGCTCCAAGATGAACACGGGTTCCTCCTCCTGGGGGCGGCCTCCCGGAGGACCCTAGTCGACGTGCTGTGCCATCGCCGCCCGTAACGAGGGCGGTGGAGGTCGCCCTGGCCGGCTGTGCGGACACGCAGACCGCCCCTCACCGGATGATCCGGTCAGGGGCGGTTGTCGACTGTATGTCCGGCTGGGGCGCTGTCAGCCCTGGCGGCTCTTCCACTGCGGGTTGGCGCGGTTCACCACGACCGTGCGGCCACGGCGGCGGACCACAACCGAACCCGGCTTCTGCTTGAGCGCACGCAACGAGCTACGTACCTTCATCTCTGCCTCCTCGGTGCAAGCGGTTCCGAGTATCGAAACGCCACACCCACCCTGCGGATTCCCGACCGGGCAGCGTCGAACCTTTGCCGCCCGCCGGCCGTACCAGTGGGCGGAGGTCGTCCTCATGCCCGTACGCCGGCTCCTCGCCACTGTGCTGGTCGCTGCCGCGACAGTGCCGCTGGCCGCCACGCCCGCCGCCGCCCACGGTGCCCCGACCGACCCGGTCAGTCGCGCGGCGGCCTGTGGCCCCGAGGGCCGGTACGCGGCCACCAGCGCCTGCCGGGCGGCGATCGAAGCCGGCGCGGCCGTGCGCGAATGGGACAACGTACGCGTAGCCGCGATCAACGGGCGAGACCGGGAACGGATCCCGGACGGTGAGCTGTGCAGTGGTGGGCTGTCCGCGTACCGGGGACTGGACCTGCCCCGCACCGACTGGCCGAGCACCGAGTTGACCAGCGGCGCGAAGTTCACCTTCCGGTATCGGACCACCATCGAGCACCGGGGCACCTTCCGGCTCTACGTCACCAAGCCCGACTACGACCCCCGCAAGAAGCTGACCTGGGCGGACCTGGAGTCGCGCCCGTTTCTGACGCGGACCGACCCGCCGGTGCGGGCCGGGGCGTACCAGTTGGCGGGTCGGCTGCCGGCGGATCGCAGCGGCCGACACCTGATCTACACGATCTGGCAGAACTCCAACACCCCGGACACCTACTACTCCTGTTCGGACGTGGTGTTCCGGGGTGCCAGGTCCACCGGCTCCCCGCCGAAGGCCGCCGCATCGAAGAGCGCGCCGCGTACCGCTGCGAGTGCGCCAGCCGCCACCGGGTCGGCGGTGGCGGCGGCGGCCGACCCGGGCGTGCCGGTGGCGGCGGTGACCGACCTCGGCGGCCGGTGGCCGGTGCTGGCCGGTGCCGCCGTCGTGCTGGTTCTGCTGCTGCTGATCGGCGCGAGCCGGCGGCGTCGCGGTGCCGCCGCACCCGTGGGACGGCAGTGCGAGGTACGCAACCACCGGGCCGGGCGGCGTCGGATCTGGTGACCCGACCCGCCCGGAGCCCGGCGGTGCTCAGCCCAGGTGCTGTTCGATCTCGGCCAACTCGTCGGCGGTGAAGTCGAGGTTGTCCAGCGCGGCGACGTTGGTCTCCAACTGCTCGACACTGCTCGCCCCGATGATCAGGCTGGTCATCCGCGGGTCACGCAGCGCCCAGGCCAGCGCGAGCTGTGCGAGGGACTGGCCGCGCCGCTCGGCGATCGCGCCGAGGGCACGGATGGTGGCCATCTTCTCCTCGCTGAGGTCGCTCTCGTTGAGGAAGACGCTGGTGCGCACCCGCGAGTCGGCCGGGATGCCACCCAGGTAACGGTCGGTCAGCAGGCCCTGCGCCAACGGGCTGTACGCGATGCAGCCAGCGCCGACCCGCTCCAGCGTGTCGAGCAGGCCGTCGGACTCGGTCCAGCGGTTGAGCATCGAGTACGACGGCTGGTTGATCAGCAGCGGCGTACCCAGTTCGCCCAGGATCGCGGCGGCCCGCGCGGTCTGCTCCGAGTTGTAGTTCGAGATGCCGACGTAGAGCGCCTTGCCGGAGCGGACGATCGCGTCGAGCGCCCCCATCGTCTCCTCCAGCGGGGTGTCCGGGTCGAACCGGTGCGAGTAGAAGATGTCGACGTAGTCCAGCCCCATCCGGCCCAGCGACTGGTCCAGCGACGAGATCAGATACTTGCGCGAACCCCACTCGCCGTACGGGCCGGGCCACATCAGGTAGCCGGCCTTGCTGGAGATGACCAGCTCGTCCCGGTACGACTTCAGATCCGTGGCGAGCATCCGGCCGAAGTTCTCCTCGGCCGAACCGGGCGGCGGGCCGTAGTTGTTGGCCAGGTCGAAGTGGGTGACGCCGAGGTCGAAGGCGCGGCGCACGATGTCGCGCTGCCGTTCGAACGGGCGGTCCGGGCCGAAGTTGTGCCACAGGCCGAGCGAGACGGCGGGCAGCCGCAGCCCACTGCGTCCGCTGCGTCGGTAGGTCATGGTGTCGTAGCGGTCTTCCGCGGCGAGATAGGTCACGATCATGAGCCTAACTCCGGAGCACGGTGCCGGGGATCGGGCGTGCGAACCGGGACATCGGGGTAGTTTCGACGCCATGCGTTTCATTGCGCTCGACACCCCCAAACCGCTGTCCAAGATCGGGTTGGGCACCTGGCAGTTCGGCTCCCGGGAGTGGGGGTACGGCCCGGACTTCGAGCGGCAGGCGGCGCAGATCGTCCGGCGGGCCGTCGAACTGGGTGTGACGGTCTTCGACAGCGCCGAGATCTACGGCTTCGGGCGCAGTGAACGCATCCTCGGCGCGGCCCTCGGCGACGACCGGCCGAGGGTGGTGGTGGCCAGCAAGATCCTGCCCGTGCTGCCGGTGGCCGCGGTGGTGCAGCAGCGGGCGGTCGCCTCGGCGGCCCGGCTCGGCGTCACCAGCATCGACCTCTACCAGGTGCACCAGCCCAACCCGGTCGTCGGCGACCACACCACCATGCGCGGCATGCGGGTCCTGCAGGACGTCGGGCTGGTCGGCGAGGTCGGGGTGAGCAACTACGGGCTGCGCCGCTGGCAGGTCGCCGAAGCGGCGCTCGGCCGGCGGGTGCTCAGCAACCAGGTCCGCTACAGCATGCTGGACCGCGCGCCCGAACAGGACCTGCTTCCGTACGCGCGGCAGGCCGGCCGGGTGGTCATCGCGTACAGCCCGCTGGCACAGGGCTTCCTCTCCGGCCGGTACGACGCGAAGAACCCACCGACCGGGGCGGTCCGGCGGGCCAACCCGTACTTCCTCCCGGAGAACCTGGAACGCGGCGCGACGCTGATCGACACGGTGCGCCAGGTCGCCGACGCCCACGACGCCACCCCCAGCCAGATCGCGCTGGCCTACCTGCTGCGCCACCCGAACGTGCTCGCCATCCCCGGCGCGTCCGGCGTCGAGCAGATGGAACGCAACGCCGCCGCGGCCGACATCGACCTCGCCGACGACGAGTACACGGCGCTGGCCGAGGCGGCGAAACGCTTCCGGCCGGTCACCGGCCTCGCCGCGATGCCGGCGATGCTGCGTGCCCGGTTCGCCAAACCAACCGAGAAGTGAGCACAGTGGACGACATCACCGCACTGATCCTCGACGACCACGCCGCCTTCCGGCGCGGCTTCGCCCGCCTCGACGACGCCCGCGACGAGCAGGAGATGCTCGCCATCTGGGACGCCCTCGCCCTGCACCTGGACATCCACGCCGAAGCGGAGGAGGCGATCCTCTACCCGCACCTGGTCAAGCACGGCGACGACGGCGAGGACGAGACGGCCGACGCGATCGGCGACCACAACAAGATCCGCGACGCCATCGCCGAGGCGAAACTGCATCCGGTCGGCTCGGATCAGTGGTGGGAGGCGGTCGGCACGGCCCGCCGGGAGAACAGCGAGCACCTGGCCGAGGAGGAGGACGAGGCGCTGCCCGACTTCCGCCGGCACGCCAGCACCGAACTCCGCGCCGAGCTGGGCCAACGCTGGCTGACCTTCTACGGCGAACACAAGAACGGGCGCAACCTCCCGTTCCGCGACAAGGACCCGCAGCAGTACGTCGCCGACCACCGCTGACATCTCCCCGGTACGGGGGAGTCGCCCGGACCGGTCCCGGCCGGAGAATGGCGTGGTGACCCTCCGCGCGGCGCTGGCCCCGCTGGTCGCCGGCACCACCTGGCGACGCGGCGTGTTCCTGCTGCTCGGCGGCGTGCTGGCGCTGCCGTACGGGCTGCTCGCGGTGGTCTTCGCCCAACTGCTCGCCGACTCGGCGATCCCCCGCCCGCTGGTCTACGTCCTGCTGGTCATCGCGGTGCTGATCGCCGTCGTCCCGTTGCTGCTGGACGGCAGCCGGGCTCTGGAGATCGCCGCCGCCCGGGCGCTGCTCGGTGTCGACCTGCCCGAACCCGCGCCCGGGCACCACGGCGACCGGGAGACCCGGCTGCGCAGCGCGCTCTGGATCGCCACCCACCTCATCGTCGGCGCGCTGGTGATGCTCGCGCTGTTCAGTGCGCTGCCGATGGCGCTGGCGTTCATCGCCCAACAGTTCGGCATCGGCGCCGAACTGACCAGCCGGCAACGGTACGGGCCGCTGGACGGGCAGGACAACGGATGGCTGACGGTGACCGGGGTGGTCCTGCTGGTCGGCCTCGGCTACGCCGTCGCCGGGCTCGGCGCGCTCGCCGGGTCGATGGCACCGGTGCTGCTCGGCCCCGCCCAGGCGGAGCGGATCGCCGCCCTCGAAGCGCAGGCCAACCGCCTCGCCGAACGCAACCGGCTGGCCCGGGAGCTGCACGACTCGGTCGGTCACGCGTTGACGGTGGCCACCCTCCAGGCCGGGGCCGCCCGCGAGGTCCTCGACACCGACCCGGAGTTCGTCCGGCGGGCGCTCACCGCCATCGAGGACGTCGGGCGGACCGCGATGGACGACCTCGACCACGTGCTCGGGCTGCTCCGGGAGGGCGGACAGGACCGGCCCGTGGTGGCGCCGCAGCGTACCCTCGCCGACCTGGACCGGTTGGTCACCGACGCCCGCGCCGCCGGCCTCGCCGTGCACGCGCATCGCGCCGGCGACCCGACCCGGGTGCCCGCGGTGGTCTCCCGGGAGGGCTACCGGATCGTCCAGGAAGGACTGACGAACGCCGCCCGGCACGGCCACGGCCCGGTGACTGTCCGCCTGGACCTGCACCCGGACGCGCTGGAGCTGGAGCTGGTCAACGCGCTGCGCCACCCCGTCCGGCCGCAGCCGGGGCGGGGCGGTCGAGGTCTGGACGGCATCCGGGAGCGGGTGCTGCTGCTCGGCGGCCGGCTCACCGTGGGCCCGGACGGTGACCGGTGGCTGATCCGGGCCCGCCTGCCCTACGAGGAGACGCGATGACCACGGGAGTTCTCATCGTCGACGACGACGAGCTGATCCGGGTCGGGCTGCGGGCCATCATCGACGCCCAACCGGACCTGCGGGTGCTCGCCGAAGCCGCCGACGGGGCCGAGGTGCCGCCGCTGGTCGCCCGGCACCGGCCCGACGTGGTGCTGATGGACGTGCGGATGCCCGGCATCGACGGCATCCAGGCCACCCGGCACCTGCTGGCCACCTCCGCCGATCCGCCACGGGTGCTGGTGGTCACCACGTTCGCCAACGACGAGTACGTCTACGAGGCGCTGCGCGCCGGGGCCTCGGGGTTCCTGCTCAAACGGGCCCGGCCCGCCGAGGTGGTGGAGGCGGTCCGGGTGGTCGCGGCGGGCGAGTCGCTGCTCTTCCCGGCCGCGATCCGTCAGCTGGTCGGGGCGTACAGGCCGGCCGGCGGCGACCGGTTGTGCGGGGCCCGGCTCACCGAACGGGAGGCCGAGGTGCTGCGGTTGATGACCACCGGCCGATCCAACCCGGAGATCGCCGCGCACCTGGTGGTCGGGGTGGAGACGATCAAGACGCACGTCGGCAACGTGCTGGCCAAGCTGGGCGTCCGCGACCGCACCCAGGCGGTCATCGCCGCCTACGAGTCCGGCTTCGTCACCCCGTCCGGCTGAACGGTCCCTCCACCGGGGGAGCGGGTTCACCGGCAGCCGGGAGGGAATCCGCCGGTCATCCGTCGAGGCTGAGAACATGACAACGATCACTGCCTCCCGACCCCGTGCCGACTCCCGCTGGCGGGACCGGCTCGCCCCACTGGCCGCCGGTTGGCTCGGCCTGTGGGGCGTACTCGCCCTGCTCGGCACGCTCACCGGCGCCGGCTACCCGTTCGGCCCGAACGACCCGCACGGTGGCGACGTCAGCCTGCTGCGACTGGTGCCGGTGGAGGTGGCCACCCCGCTCTTCGCCGGCGTACTGCTCAGCGCCGCGGTGGCCGCCCTGGCCATGAGCCGCCCGGCGGCGCGCCCACCGGGCCCGCTGCGGGCGCTGCTGATCGGCTACGGCTGGGCGGTGGCGTTCGTGCTCGCCGTCGTCGTCCCCGACTCCCGCGTCCTGATCATCCTCGGCTACCTGCCGATACTGATCCTCGGGGCACCGTTCGGCTGGCCCCCGGTGGACTACTCCGAGGTGTTCACCTGGGCCTTGTTCGCCCGGTTCGCCGCGCTGGCCGGCGGACTGCTGCTGGCCGGGGCGGTGCTCGCCTGGCAGCGCCGTACCGCCGGGGCCTGCGTCGGCTGCGGCCGCGCCGACACCGCCCAGAGGTGGACCACCCCGGCCGCCGCCACCCACTGGGGCCGGTGGGCCGCCGGCATCGCCGCGGCCATCCCATTGACGTACGCGGTGACCCGGTTCGCCTGGGCGGCCGGCATCCCGCTCGGCATCTCCCGCGAGTTCCTGACCGAGATGCAGGAGACCGGGCTGGTCTGGGCCGGGTTCGGGCTGGGCGCCTTCGCCACCGTCGGCGCGATCCTCACCCTCGGCCTGGTGCAGCGCTGGGGCGAACGGTTCCCGGGCTGGATGCTCGGGCTCGCCGGCCGCCGGGTGCCGGTGAGGCTGGCCGTGGTGCCGGCCAGCCTGGTCGCGATCGCCGTGACCGCGGCCTCACTGGGGCTGCTCAGCAATCCCGAGTTCTGGCGGCTGACCGGTGGGTTCAGCATGACCGGGGCGCCGATGCTGCTCTGGCCGCTGTGGGGCGTGGCGCTCGGCGCGGCCACCTACGCGTACCACCTGCGTCGCCGCGGGGCCTGCCGGCGTTGCGACCGGAGCTGAGGGTGGGAGCGGGGGTGCCTCCCGATGCCCGGGGCACCCCCGCGAATGTGAGCTAGCGTGGGTCGGGTGACTGCGCCTACCCCGGTAATCCCGGTTCCACCGGCCGACCTGCCCGGCACGCTCGGCGCGCTGCGGGCGGCCGGTCACCAGTACCGCACCGTCAAGCAGGAACTCCGTGACAACCTCCTCGCCCGGATGCGCTCCGGCGAGACCCGTTTCCCCGGCATCGTCGGCTATGACGACACCGTGCTGCCCGAGGTCGAGCGGGCGTTGCTCGCCGGGCACGACATGGTGCTGCTCGGCGAGCGCGGCCAGGGCAAGACCCGGCTGATCCGCTCGCTGGGCGCGTTGCTCGACGAGTGGACCCCGGTGCTGCCGGGCTCGGTGCTCAACGAGCACCCGATGCACCCGCTCACCCCGGCGTCGGTCGCCCAGGTCGCCGAGGCCGGCGACGAGCTGCCGATCGGCTGGCTGCACCGTTCGATGCGGTACGGCGAGAAGCTGGCCACCCCGGACACCAGCGTCGGCGACCTGATCGGTGACGTCGACCCGATCCGCATCGCCCAGGGTCGTACCCTCGGCGACCCGGAAACCATCCACTTCGGGTTGGTGCCGCGCACCAACCGGGGCATCTTCGCCGTCAACGAGCTGCCCGACCTGGCCGAGCGCATCCAGGTGGCGCTGCTCAACGTGCTGGAGGAGCGGGACATCCAGGTTCGCGGCTACCAGCTGCGGCTGCCACTGGACCTGCTCCTGGTGGCCAGCGCCAACCCGGAGGACTACACCAACCGGGGCCGGATCATCACCCCGCTCAAGGACCGGTTCGGCGCGGAGATCCGCACCCACTACCCGGTCGACCTTGAGTTGGAGCTGGCGCTGATCCGTCAGGAGGCGGACCTGGTCGCCGACGTGCCGGAGCACGTGCTGGAGGTGCTGGCCCGCTTCGCCCGCGCCGTGCGGGAGTCGCCGTCGGTGGACCCGCGCTCCGGTGTCTCCGCCCGGTTCGCCATCGCCGCCGCCGAGACGGTGGCCGGTGCCGCGCTGCGGCGCGCCGGCCTGCTCGCCGCCTCCGGCACCCCGGACGGGCGTCCCGAGGTCGCCGTCGCCCGCGTCGGTGACGCGGTGTCGGTGACCAGCACGCTGCGCGGCAAGGTCGAGTTCGAGAGCGGCGAGGAGGGCCGGGAGATCGAGGTCCTCGCGCACCTGCTGCGTACCGCGACCGCCGAGACGTTCCGGGCCCACCTCGCCGGGTTGGACCTGTCCGGGTTCACCGCCCTGGTCGAGGACGGCGCCGCGATCGAGACCGGCGAGCTGGTCGGCGCCGCTGAGCTGTTGCGCCAGGTCGGCACCGTGCCCGGGTTGGCGAAGGTCCTGGACCGGCTCGGCCTGGGTGACGCGCCCACCTCGGAGGAGGCTGCCGCCGCGGTCGAGTTCGTGCTGGAAGGGCTGCACCTGACCCGCCGGCTCGGCAAGGACGTCACCGACTCGGGGCGCACCGTCTACGGCGGTCGGGGCTGACGGTGGCCGGTAACCGGTTCCGTTACGGGCAGTGGAACGGCGGGCCCGACCCGCTCGCACCCCCGTACGACGTGCGCGAGGCGGTGGACGCGGTCGGTGCGGAGGTGCTGGCCGGCGGCAGCCTGCGGGAGGCGCTGCGCGACCTGCTGCGCCGTGGCCCGCAGGGCCGGGGTGGCCTGGACGACCTGGCCGCCCGGGCGCGACGACTGCGCCGCGAGGCGATGCGCCGGGGTGGCCTGGACGGCGCGGTGACCAGGGCGCAGGCCCTGCTCGACCAGGCCCTCGCCGCCGAACGGGACGAGCTGCGAGGTCGTGACGACGACGCCGCGCGGTTCGCCGAGGCGGTGCTGGACAATCTGCCCCGCTCGACCGCGCGGGCCGTGCAGGAGCTGTCCGGCTACCAGTGGGCCAGCGACGACGCCCGCCGCTCGTACCAGCAGATCCTCGACCAGCTCCGCGACGACGTGCTCGGTCAGCGCTTCGCCGGGCTGCGCGACGCGGTGCGCGCCTCCGCCGACCCGGCCGCCCAGCAGCGGCTCGCCGAGATGATGGGCGACCTGAACGACCTGCTCGCCCGGCACGGTCGGGCGGAGGACACCACCGACGCGTTCGCCGAGTTCATGCGCCGGCACGGCGACTTCTTCCCGGAGCAGCCGGCGACCGTCGACGAGCTGATCGACGTGCTGGCCCGTCGGGCGGCGGCCGGTGAGCGGCTGATGAACTCGCTCTCCGAGCGGCAGCGCGCCGAGCTGGCCGGCCTCATGCAGCAGTCGCTGGGCGACCGCCTCGCGGGGGAGATGTCAGCGCTCGACGCGAACCTGCGGGCGCTGCGACCCGACCTGCGCTGGGGGCGGGGTGAGCGGGTGCGCGGCGACCAGCCGCTGGACTACACCGACGCGGCCGGCGCGTTGGGTGAGATCGGCGACCTGGACGACCTGCTGGACCAACTCGACCAGGAACACCCGGGGGCGACCCTCGATGACGTGGACGTCGACGCGGTGGCCCGCACGCTGGGCCGGGACGCGGCCGACGACGTGCGCCGGCTGCGCGACCTGGAACGGGAGCTGCGCCGCCAGGGTTGGGTGAGCCGGGACGCGGAGGGGCTCACGCTGAGCCCGAAGGCGCTGCGCCGGCTCGGTGGGACCGCGCTGCGGCGGGTGTTCGCCGAGCTGACCGCCGGGCCGCGCGGCCAGCACGACCTGCGCTCGGCTGGTGCGGCGGGCGAGGTCAGCGGCGCGTCCAGGCCCTGGGAGTACGGCGATGAGCAGCCGTTGGACGTGGTCCGGACACTGACCCGGGCGGTCAGTCGGGCCGGGCCGACGGTTCCGGTGCAGCTCGCGGTGGACGACTTCGAGGTGGTGGAGACCGAGAAGCGGGCCTCTGCCGCGGTGGTGCTCTGCGTCGACCTGTCGTACTCGATGATCTCGCAGGGTCGTTGGGGGCCGATGAAGCAGACGGCGTTGGCGCTGGCTCACCTGATGGAGACGCGCTTTCCGCAGGACGCCCTGCAGATCGTGGGTTTCGGCCGGGAGGCGATGACGCTCACCCAGCAGGAGTTGGCGGCCGTGGAGCCGGACATGGAACAGGGCACCAACCTGCAGCACGCGCTGCGGTTGGCGGGCCGGCACCTGCGCCGGCACCCGGACGCCGAGCCGGTCGTGCTGGTGGTGACCGACGGCGAGCCGACCGCCCACCTGGACCCGGACGACGGGGAGGCGCTGTTCCACTGGCCGCCGCTGCCGGAGACGATCGAGGCGACGGTCCGCGAGGTGGACCGGCTGAGCCGCTACGGCGCCACGCTCAACCTGTTCATGCTCGGCGACGACCCGGGTCTGCGGCGTTTCGTCGACGCGGTGGCCCGTCGTAGCCGGGGGCGCATGTTCACCCCGGACACTGACGACCTGGGCGAGTACGTGGTCAGCGACTACCTTCGCTCCCGCCAGTCCCGCCGCTAAGTCCCGCCAGTCCCGCCGCAAGCCGCCGCGAGCCGCCCGTCTTGTCGATCATGGAGTTGTGGTGGGTGACAAATGCTGCTCGTCCGGGTGAACCGGGCACCACAACTCCATGATCGACGCGGTGGGGCGGGTGGGGTGGGGTGGTGGTGGAGAGTGGTGGGTTGCGGCGGGCGTATGACGGGGTGTTTGGTGAGATCGACGCTGGGGGGTTTGGTCCGGCTCCGGAAGGGTCGCTTGGTGCGGAGCAGATTGTTGCGCACCTGGTCGCCAACGACGAGCTGATGATCCAGGCCACCGAGGCGTTGTTGGCGGGGTCGACGTTCGCCTACTACGACCTGGATGACATGCACCGTCCGCAGCTCGACGCGCTGGTGGCCGAGCAGGGCGGTCTGCGTGGCCTGACCGCGCTGCTGCACGGCACCAGTGAACGGCTCTGCGCGCTGGTGGATCAGCTCGGCCTGGAGGCGGAAACTCCGGTCGAGACCCGGCTGCGGGAGGGCATCGACCTCACCATCGACGAGCCGCTGCCCTGGTCCCGCACCCTGGACCTGCACACCCGGGTCCACCTCCCCAAACACCAGGCTCAACTCCGACTCCTCCGCGCCTGAGGTTGGCGCGTTTCACCGGCGAGCGTGCTGGGGCCGGGTGGCGTGGCCGGCTGAACGTGTCTGCTGGCGTTGGGGGAGCGCGACGATCGGTTCCGCCCTGGGCCGGGAGGTGCTGCCGACCGACTCAGGTGTCGACGGACTCAGGTGTCGACCAACTCGGGGCGGGGGTGGAAGGTGCGGCGGTAGGTGGACGGGGCCACCCCGATGCGCTGGTGCAGTTGCTGGCGTAGGGCGGCGGTGGTGCCGAAACCCGAGCGGTGGGCGATCTGGTCGACGCTGAGGTCGGTCGTCTCCAGCAGCAGCCGCGCGTGGTCGGTGCGCTGTTGCAGCAGCCACTGGGCCGGGCTCAGCCCGGTCTCCGACCGGAAGCGCCGGGTGAAGGTGCGCACGCTCATCCGGGCCTGTTCGGCCAGGTCGCGCAGCGCGATCGGCTCGTGCAGCCGCTGCCGCGCCCACTCCCGGGCGCCCGCCGTGCTGGAATCGGTCGCCTTCGGCACCGGCTGCTCGATGTACTGCGCCTGGCCACCGTCGCGCCACGGTGGCATCACGCAGCGGCGGGCCGCCCGGTTGGCCACCTCGCTGCCGTGGTCGAGGCGGATGACGTGCAGGCAGAGGTCGATGCCGGCGGCGACCCCGGCCGAGGTGAGCACCCGGTCGTCGGCGATGAAGAGCACGCCCGGGTCGAGGTCGACCCGGGCGTGCAGGTGGCGGAAGCGCTCGGCGTACGCCCAGTGGGTGGTCGCCCGCCGCCCGTCGAGGAGCCCGGCGGCGGCGAGCACGAACGCCCCGGTGCAGATGGACATGATCCGGGCCCCCCGCTCGTACGCCGCGCGCAGCGCCCCGGTGACCTCCGGCGCGATGGTGCCCGAGGTCAGCACGGTGTCGTCGTGGATGCCGGGGACGATCACCGTGTCGGCGGTGTCGAGCAGTTCCAGGCCGTGGTCGGGGACCACCTGGAAGCCGGCGGTGCTGCGCACCGGCTGCCCGCCCGCGGTGCACAGCCGCACGTCGTAGAAGGGTGTCCCGTCGGCGGCCCGGGCGGTGCTGAAGACCTGGGACGGGGTGCCGAGGTCCAGGCCAACCACCTGGTGCAGAGCGAGGACGGCGATTCGGTGCGGGCCAGCGGTCATGGCCCGATTATTGCGCATGATGGCTTTCCGGCCACTCGTCGCGGTGCCCGTACCGGCCCAGACTTGCTCCGTGACCAAGAACCGTCGTCTGCATCCCGCCTGGCTGGTCGCCGCCGTCGCCTTCGTGGCGCTGGTCGGCGCGGCGGGCTTCCGTGCCACCCCGTCGGTGCTGCTGCACCCGCTGCACGAGGAGTTCGGCTGGCCGCTGGCCACCATCTCCGCGGCCGTCTCCGTCAACCTGCTGCTCTACGGGCTCACCGCGCCGTTCGCGGCAGCCCTGATGGACCGGTTCGGCATCCGCCGGGTGGTCTCGGTGGCGCTGCTGCTGGTCGCCGCGGGCAGCGGGTTGACGGTCTTCATGACCGCCAGCTGGCAGCTCCTGCTCTGCTGGGGTGTGCTGGTCGGGCTGGGCACCGGCTCGATGGCGCTGGCGTTCGTGGCCACCGTCACCGGCCGCTGGTTCGTCCGCCGGCGGGGTCTGGTGACCGGCGTGCTGACCGCCGGCGGGGCGGCCGGGCAACTGGTGTTCCTGCCACTGATCGCCATCCTGGTACGCGACCACGGCTGGCGGACGGCGGCGCTCGTCGTCGCCGCAGCGGCGCTGGCGGTCGTACCCCTGGTGGTGTGGCTGCTGCGCGAGCACCCGGCGGATCTCGGCCTGCCCGCCTACGGGGCGACCGAGGTCGTCGCGGCGCCACCGGCGACCGGTGGCGCGGCGACCCGGGCGCTCGGCGCGCTGACGACGGCCGCCCGGACCCGACCGTTCTGGCTGCTGGCCGGAGGGTTCGCGATCTGCGGGGCGACCACCAACGGCCTGGTCGGTACGCACTTCGTGCCGGCCGCGCACGACCACGGCATGGCCCAGACCACCGCGGCCGGGTTGCTCGCCCTGGTGGGGCTGTTCGACATCGTCGGCACTATCGCCTCCGGCTGGCTCACCGACCGGGTGGACAGCCGGCTGCTGCTCGGCATGTACTACGCGCTGCGGGGGTTGTCGCTGCTGGTGCTGCCGAGCCTGTTCTCCGGCACCGCCGAGCCGAGCATGCTGGTGTTCATCGTCTTCTACGGCCTGGACTGGGTGGCCACCGTGCCGCCGACCGTGGCGCTGTGCCGGGAGTACTTCGGCGGGGCCGGGGCGGTGGTGTTCGGCTGGGTGTTCGCCGCGCACCAACTCGGCGCGGCGGTCGCCGCCACCGGCGCGGGGCTGGTCCGGGATCGGCTGGGCGACTACGCGATGGCCTGGTACGTGGCGGGCGCGCTGTCGATCGGCGCCGCCGGGCTGTCGTTGCTGCTGCGTCGACGACCGGGCCGAGCGGTGCCGGAGGCCGTGCTGCTCGCCGCGACCGCGCCCCGGGCCTGGAGCTACCGGGGCTGAGCGGGTTGGCCGGTCAGCCGAGGGTCCACTGCTGGGCGGGCCGGCCGTCGCAGGCGCGCTGGCGGATCTCGTCGTCGGGCTCGTCGCCGTCGTCGTCGGCCTGCGCGCACCTGCCGCTGTGCGCGGCCACCAGCAGCACCGGGCCGGTTCCGGTGGCGGACAGCCGCCACTGCTGGTTGGCCCCACCGTGGCAGGGGAACTGGAGCAACCGCGCGCCGTCGTCGGTGCTGCCGCCCTCGACGTCGAGGCACTGCCCGTGGGCGGCGTTGGTCAGCGTCACCAGGCCCGAGCCGGCCGGGTTGACGACCCACTTCTGCTCCGGACCGCCGGTGCAGACGGCCAGCTCGGCCCCCGCCTCCTTGTCGTCGCCGTCGAGCCCCAGGCAGAGCCCGGAGGCGACCCGCAGCACCCGGGGGCCGGTGGTCGGTGCCGTCGAGGGCGACGGCGACGGCTCGACCGACGGGGTCGGACTCGGCCCGGCCGCCGGACTGGTGGTGGCCTCCGCCGCGCTGGATGTCGCGCCCACGGTGGCCGGCACCGCCGGCTCGTCGTCGCCGAGCAGCCCGGTCGCGAAGACGACCCCGAGGAGTACGCCCACCAGGCCGACGCCGAGCGCCACCCGCAGCAGCGGGTCGGTGAGCGGTCCGGAACGCGCGGCCCGTCGGCGCCCGCCGTAGACGGTGCCGGCGGGGTCGGGGCGTTCCTCGGGCGCGGGCATACGGGCCATCCTCACCCACCGCCGTCGGTCACGGCCAGTCGGTGCCGTCAGTCGACGACCCGGACGTCCTTCCAGAACGCCACCCGGTCACGCACCATCTCGGCGTCCGGTTTGGGCTCCGGGTAATACCAGACCGCGTCCTTGCTGGTGCTGCCCTCGTGCTCAAGGGAGTAGTAGGAGGCGGTGCCCTTCCAGGGGCAGACGGTGTGCGTCGAGGACTCGCGGATCAGGTCGTCGCGCAGGGCGGAGCGAGGGAAGTAGTGGTTGCCCTCCACCAGCACGGTGTCGTCGCTCTCGGCGACGACCAGGTCGTTCCACAGGGCTTTTGGCATGCCCCAACACTATTCCGCGCCGCCCACCGGGGCTGTGCTCAGCGGGTGGGCTGGGGGTCGGTGACGTCTGCCACCGTGGCGTCGAGGGCGGCGATCGCGGCGTCGGCGGCGATCGCGATGGCCAGGCCGCGCTCGCCGGCACCCAGGGTGATCTCCCGGCCGCGCAGTCGCTCGTCGGCGACCACCGGCCAGGCCGTGCTCGCGCCGAACGGGGTGATGGTGCCGCGTTCGTAGCCGGTGGCGGCGAGGGCGCCGGCCGCGTCCGGCATGGAGAGCCGGTGCACCCCGAGCAGGGCGCGCAGCTTGGGCCAGGAGATGACCCGGTCGCCGGGGGTGAGCACGAACAGGTGATCGGCTTCACCACGACGCACCACGATCGTTTTGACCACGTCCGGGACGGCCACGCCCCGGGCGGCGGCGGCCTCCGCGAGACTGCCGACCGCACCATGGCTGACCAGCCGATACGGCAGTTGGGCGGCGTCCAGGGCGGCGATCGCTGGCGATGGCATGCCCGCCACGGTAGCCGTCGCGCCTGCCACCGGGCGGGAAACTGCCCCCGCCGACATCCCACGGTTTCCGAACGGCGAGCGTAAGGTGATCACATGCGCGCTGAGCGTGTGGATCACCCCATTGACCATGATCAAGCGGTGGACACGCTGCGGCGGTCGTACGCCGCGGTGCCCACGGGCGAGCCTGTCCGGCTGGCCAAACGCACCTCCAACCTGTTCCGCCCCCGGTCCGCTCCCCGGACTCCGGGGCTCGACGTGAGTGGCCTCAACGGCGTGCTGTCGGTCGACCCGGCCGGCCGCACCGCCGACGTGCAGGGCATGTGCACCTACGAGGACCTGGTCGACGCGACCCTCCCGCACGGGCTGATGCCGTTGGTGGTGCCACAGTTGCGCACCATCACGCTCGGCGGCGCGGTGACCGGCCTCGGGATCGAGTCGACCTCGTTCCGCAACGGCCTGCCGCACGAGTCCGTCCAGGAGCTGGACGTCCTCACCGGTTCCGGCGAGATCGTCACCGCCCGACCCGACGGCGAACACGCCGACCTGTTCACCGCGTTCCCCAACTCGCTGGGCAGCCTCGGTTACGCCACCCGGCTGCGCATCGAGCTGCAACCGGTCGGCCGGTACGTGGCGTTGCGCAACGTCCGGTTCACCCGACTGGAGGCGCTCACCGACGCGATCGCCGAGGTGAGCGCGACCCGGACCTGGGCCGGTGAGCCGGTCGACGCGATGGACGGGGTGATGTTCAGCCCCGGCGAGGCGTACCTGGTGTTCGCCACGTTCACCGACGCGGCCGACCCGCCCAGCGACTACACCGGTCAGGCGATCTACTACCGGTCGCTGCGCCAGCGCACCCGTGACGTGCTCACCGCGTACGACTATCTGTGGCGCTGGGACACCGACTGGTTCTGGTGTTCGGCGGCGTTCGGCGCGCAGCACCCGGTCGTGCGCAGGCTCTGGCCGGCGCGTTACCGGCGCAGCGACTTCTACCACCGACTGGTCCGGTTGGAGCACCGTCACCAGGTGGCGGCCCGGATCGACCGGCTGCGCGGGCAACCCGTCCGGGAGCGGGTCGTGCAGGACGTGGAGATCCCGCTGGACCGTACTGCTGACTTCCTGCGCTGGTTCGCCGGCGCGGTGGGGATGAACCCGGTGTGGCTGTGCCCGTTGCGGCTGCGGGAGCCGGCGGGTCCCGGTTCGGCGCGGTCCTGGCCGCTGTATCCACTCCAGCCGGGCCAGGACTACGTCAACATTGGGTTCTGGGGGAGCGTGCCGATCGCGCCGGGCGCCGCCGACGGCGACGTCAACCGCACGATCGAACGCAGGGTGTCGGAATCGGGCGGGCACAAGTCGCTCTACTCCGACGCGTACTACGACCGGGACGCCTTCGATCGCCTGTACGGCGGCGACACGTGGCGGGCGGTGAAAGACCGCTACGACCCGGACCACCGGCTGACGGGACTGTACGAAAAGGCGGTAGCACGAGCATGAGCCTGACCGACAGAGATCAGGGGGCGGCGAGCGTCCCCGCCACCGGACCGGCGGGGGGCCGGCGCACGGGTCCGACCGTCGCGGACGTCGTCCGCGCGGTCACCACGGGGCCGTTGCCGGTGCGGATCACCGGGTACGACGGCAGCGCCGTCGGCCCGTCCGACGCGGGCATCACCCTGTCGATCCGTTCCGAGCGTGGGCTGTCGTACCTGCTCACCGCGCCGGGCGACCTGGGCATGGCCCGGGCGTACGTCAGTGGTGACCTGGCCTTGCAGGGGGTGCACCCGGGTGACCCGTACGAGGCGTTGCGGGTGCTCAAGGACGAGCTGCGGTTGCGCCCACCGGCGCTGGCCGAAGGGCTGGCGTTGGTCCGTGGGCTGGGCTGGGAGCGGCTGATGCCGCCACCGGCGCCGCCGCAGGAGGCGCAGCCCCGCTGGAAGCGGGTGGTGAACGGGCTGCGGCACTCGCGGGTGCGGGACAGCACCGCCATCTCGCACCACTACGACGTCTCCAACGCCTTCTACGAGAAGGTGCTCGGTCCGTCGATGACGTACACCTGCGCGGTTTTCCGCTCTCCGGACGACACGCTGGAGCAGGCCCAGGCGGCGAAGTACGACCTGGTCGCCGGCAAGCTGGCGCTGAAGAAGGGGATGCGGCTGCTGGATGTCGGGTGCGGCTGGGGTGGCATGGTGCGCCACGCCGCGCGCGAGTACGGCGTCAAGGCCCTCGGGGTGACCCTGTCGAAGGCGCAGGCGCAGTGGGCGCAGGCGGCGATCGAGCGGGAGGGGTTGACCGAGCTGGCGGAGGTGCGGCACCTGGACTACCGGGACGCGCCGGCCGAGCAGTTCGACGCCATCTCCTCGATCGGGCTGACCGAGCACATCGGGGTGCGCAACTATCCGGCCTACTTCGGGGCGCTGCGCAATCGGCTGCGGCAGGGTGGGCGGCTGCTCAACCACTGCATCACCCGCGCGGACAACCGGGCGCCGCACCGCTCGGGCGCGTTCATCGACCGGTACGTCTTCCCGGACGGTGAGCTGGCCGGTCCGGGCCGGTTGATCAGCGAGGTGCACGACGCCGGGTTCGAGGTGCACCACGAGGAGAACCTGCGCCAGCACTACGCGCTGACGCTGGCCGCCTGGTGCCGCAACCTGGTCGAGCACTGGGACTTCTGCGTCTCGGAGGTGGGCGCGGGCACCGCCCGGGTGTGGGGGTTGTACATGGCCGGGTCGCGGATGGCGTTCGAGCGTAACGGCATCCAGCTGCACCAGGTGCTGGCCACCCACAACGGCCCGAACGGCGTGAGTGGCTATCCGCTGCGACCGGACTGGTTGCCCTGACCATCCGCTGAGCGTCGCCTGAAGCCGCGCCGGAAAAAGTCGGCGCGGCTTCTCGCGAAGCGATTGACAAAGAAGTTTTGTACGTACAAACTGATTTTGCCATGAGAGACGTCCTGTACCTGGAGCAGATCGAGCAGGCCGAAGTCCTGCTCAAGCCGCATCGCGTCGAGGTGCTGCGGCAACTGGCCGAGCCGCGCACCTGCACGGAGGTCGCGGCCCGACTCGACCAGACGCCACAGCGCGTCTACTACCACGTCAAGCAGCTCGTCGCGGCCGGCCTCGTCGAGCTGGTCAACGAACGCAAGGTCCGCGGCATCACCGAAGGCATCTACCAGGCCGCCGCCCGGTCCTACTGGCTCTCCCCACGGCTCGTCGGCCGGATCGGCCTGCGCCGGGCCCGCGACGAGCTGAGCCTCGGCTACCTGCTCGACCTGATGGAGGAGGTCCAGGCCGACATCGCCGGCCTGGACCGGGCGGCGCCCGAGCTGCCCTCGATCGGGGTCTCCGGCGAGATCCGGGTGCCCCCCGAGCAGCGCCAGCAGTTCATGCACGACCTGCAAACCGCACTTCAGGACCTGTTCACCCGCTACGGCGGCAGCGAAGGCGACGCCTTCAAGCTGGCCGTCGCCTGCTACCCGAAAGGAAATGACAATGAGTGAACCGATGAAGGTTCAGGCCCGTCTCTCCGCGCCCGTCGGGCGGGTCCGCCAGGCCCTCACCGACCCGGCCGAGCTGCGTCTCTGGCTGGCCGAGCACGCCGAGGTCGAGCTGCCCCAGCGGTACGAGTTCTGGGGCCGCTTCACGCCCGAGGGCGACGCCCCGCACCAGCGGTTGCTGCACGTGGACGACGACACGTTGCGCTTCAGTTGGCTGCTCGACGGGGTGGAGACCACCACCGAGTTCCAGCTGGCCGCCGAGGGCGCCGACAGCACCGTGCTGACGCTGACCCAGAGCCACTTCGACTTCGCCGAGGCGATGAGCGGCTCCAGCATCCGGGGCGTGCTCCAGACGTTCTGGGCGCTTGCCATCGCCAACCTGGCCGCCCACGTGGAGGGCCAGCCACTGCTGCCCCGCACCGACTTCACCTCCGCCGACCTGCGGGGTGAGCTGGTCATCGCCGCCCCCGCCGACAAGGTGTGGGAGTCGCTGACCGACTCCGAGCAGGCCAGCGCCTGGTTCGGCTACCCGATCGGCATCGAGCCCTGGGTCGGCGGCCGGTACGCCATGGGCGGCTTCGAGACCGGTTACGCGGCCAAGGTCGTCGACCTGGAGCCCGGCCGGCGGATGTCCGTCGACTGGGGACCGACCGGCGTGACGAACTGGGAGCTGGCCGAATCCGGTGGCAAGACCACGCTGACCTTCGTGCAGAGCGGCTTCGACGAGGCCAACCCGCCGTACGGGGCCTGGAGCGGTTCGGTTGCCGGGCTGTACGAGCTGCGCCGCTTCCACGAGGTGCCGAACTGGCAGCCGATCTGGATCTCCGAGGAGATCCCCGGCCTGGAGCCCGCCCCGACCAACTGACGCGGATCGTCCGCCCCCGCTCACCTCACCCGTGGGCCAAGATCCGAGCAACATCGGGGAAACTGCTGCCTCCAGCCGCGCGGAGGCAGCAGTTTCCCTGTAGTTGAGCAGATCTTGTGACTTCCACCCGCCGGGATGTGGTGACTTTTCGCTGTCGAGTGGGTACTGGCGGGCGATGTTCTTCATCCCCCTCATTCCGATCCGCACCCGGTACGCGCAGCAGTGCACGTTCTGCGGGGCGGAGTACGAGATCGCCAAGGCCGATGCCCAGCGCCTCCCGGTCGGCTGATCCGTCGATGGAACGCTTCCTCTGCTGGCTGATCGGTCGACCGACGCACCCGGTCGACGTGGCGGTGCACACCGCGGCCCGTCCGTCCTGCACCCCCGGTCGGCGCAAACGCCGTCGGGTACGCCGCCCTCTGGCCGGCACCACGCTGCCCCGCTCACCCTGGAACCGCTCCGGCGGCCGCTGACCGCAGGTCCGGGCGTCCGCGACGGCGTGCACGTTCGGCTCTGGCGGCGTTTCTGAGCGCTGGTTAGGCTTTCGGGGTTTGCCGTGGACCGGTCCTGCCGAGGGTGCACGCACGACGAAAGGGCCGGAGCGACCGTGTCCCGACAGGACGGAACGCAGGCTGCGGGGGCGCTCAAGCCCGCCGGCGCGTTCGTCGCGGCTGCGGTCATCCTGCTGGAGGCGGGCTGGCTGGTCGCCGCGTTGCCCGGTGGCGCGCTGGTCAGTGATGTCGGCGCGATGCTGGTCGCCGGCTGGGCGACACTCGCGTGCGTCGGGGTGGCCCGTCGGCATCCGACGCCGCTGCGTCGCTTCTGGACCCTGCTCGCGGTCACCATGGCGCTCGCCGCGATCGGCCGGGCGATCTGGACCGTGCAGCGGCTCGTCGGCGGGGACCTGCCGCACACGCCGGTGGTCGGGGTGGTCTTCACCGCCGGCATCCTCACCGGCACGGCCGCGCTGCTCAGCTCGCCGTCCGCACCACGGACCGCTGTCGGTCGGGCCCGTACGCTGCTGGACGGGGTGATCGTCGCCCTGGCCCTGGTGCCGGTCGGGTGGGTGCTGGTCTTCCGTGGGGTCGCCGCGGCCGAACTGGCCGACCCGGCGCGTACCCTCGGGCTGCTCTTCCCGATGTTCGACCTGATGCAGCTCACCATCCTGGTCGCGGTCTCCGGGCCGGCCCGGCCGATGTGGCGGCCGATGAGCATCCTCGCGGCGAGCCTCACCCTGCGGGTCGTCGCCGACGTCGTCTACGTGTCGCTGGTCGCCCGCGCCGACTACACCGCCGGCCACCCGATCGACATCTGCTGGCCGTTGAGCTACCTGCTGATCGGCCTGGCCACCCGGAACCCGCCACCACCGGACTGCGACGGCACCGACGACACCGCCGAGTCGCCACTGCCGCCCTGGTGGCGGGTGGCGCTGCCGTACCTGCCGGTGGGTGGGGCGATCGTCGCGGTGGTGCTGGCGCGTCGGCCCACCGGGCAGACCCCGCACCTGGTGTTCGTGACGATGATGGTGCTGCTGGCGGCCCTCGCCGTCCGGCAGGGGCTGGCCGCCAACGAGAACCTCCGGCTGGTGGCGCGGCTGCGCCGGCTCGCGTACGGCGACCAGCTCACCGGGCTGCCCAACCGGCTGTTGTTCAACCGGCGGCTGCGTCTGGCGCTGCGCGACGGGCGGCCGGTGGCCGTGCTGCTGCTCGACCTGGACGGGTTCAAGCAGGTCAACGACCGGTTCGGGCATGCCACCGGTGACACCCTGCTGACCGGGCTCGCGGCCCGGATGCGCACTGCCGTCAACGGCGACGGCACCATCGCCCGGCTCGGCGGTGACGAGTTCGCCGTGCTTGTCGACGGCGACCGGCCGGCGTCACCCGAACGGCTCGCCGAGCGGCTGCTCGACGCGTTGCGGCCGTCCGACGACGAGGAGGACGTCGGGGTGCACCCGTCGGCGAGCATCGGTATCGCCGAGTTCGGCCCACAGCACGCCTCCCACACCGACCTGCTGCGCGACGCCGACATCGCCATGTACGCGGCCAAGGCGGCCGGGAAGTCCGCGTACCGGACGTGCACACCGGCGCTGCGCGAGTCGGCCGTGTCCCGCGCCGAGCTGATCGCCGACCTGCGCCGGGCGGTCGACGAGGACCAGCTGCGCCTGGAGTTCCAACCCATCGTCGACCTGAGCACCGGTGCGGTACGCAGCGCCGAGGCGCTGGTGCGCTGGCGGCACCCCCGGCTGGGGATGTTGGCGCCGGCGAAGTTCCTGCCGCTGGCCGAGGAGACCGGGCTGATCCTGCCGATCGACCGCTGGGTGATCCACGAGGCGTGCCGGGCCGCCGCCACCTGGCGGGATCGGGTGCCGGAGGCGACCGTCGCGGTGAACATCGCCGCCGCGCACCTGCGCCGGCCGGATTTGATCGCCACTGTCACCGCGGCCACCAGCGCCGCCGGGCTGGCACCCCGGGCGTTGACCCTGGAGCTGACCGAGTCGGCGCTGATCGAGGGCACCGAGGCGGTGCTGGAGCGGCTGCACCAGTTGCGGGAGCTGGGCATCAGGATCGCCATCGACGACTTCGGCACCGGCTACTCGTCGCTGAGCTACCTGCACCGCATCCCGGCCACCGAGCTGAAGATCGACAGGTCGTTCGTGGCGCGGCTGGGCACCGACGACCGGGCGTACGCCACGGTGGAGATGGTCACCCGGCTGGCCGGCGCGTTCGACCTGGCGGTGGTCGCCGAGGGGGTGGAGACCGAGCGCCAGCATGAGGCGGTCGCCGCGATCGGCTGCCCGCGCGGTCAGGGCTATCTGTACGGGCGGCCGGACGGCCCCGCCATGGTGGGCCAGAATCGGAGTTGACTCTCACGTAACGGCAGGCAGGAGCCTGGTTCCCGGAAGGGAGGGGGACCATGGCGTACACGGTGGGTCAGGTGGCGAAGGTCGCCGGCGTGACGGTGCGGACGCTGCACCACTACGACGAGATCGGGTTGCTCTCGCCCAGCGGGCGGACCTCGGCCGGTTACCGCCGCTACGACGACGCGGACCTGCAACGGCTGCAACTCGTCCTGTACTACCGGGAGCTGGGTTTCCCGCTTGAGGAGATCACCGCGATCATCGACGACCCGGCGGCCGATCCGGCCGCGCACCTGCGCCGACAGCACGAGCTGCTGACGGTACGGCTCAAACGGTTGCAGGAGATGGTCACGGCGATCGAGTTCGCGATGGAGGCGAGCAAGTTGAACATCCAACTCACCCCGGAGGAGCGGTTCGAGGTCTTCGGTGACTTCAAGCCGGAGCAGTACGAGGCCGAGGCGGAGCAGCGGTGGGGAGGCACCGACGCGTACCGGGAGTCGAACCGCCGGGCCTCCCGTTACGGCAAGGAGGACTGGCTGCGGATCAAGGCGGAGAACGAGGACTGGGGTCGACGGATCGTCGCGCTGATGGCCTCGGGCGCGCCGGCCGACGGCCCGGAGGCGATGGACCTGGCCGAGGAGCACCGGCAGATCATCAGTCGCTGGTTCTACGAGTGCTCGTACGAGGTGCAGACCGGGTTGGCCGACATGTACATGGCCGACGAGCGGTTCACCGCGTACTACGAGAAGATCGCCCCGGGGTTGGCGGCGTATCTGCACGAGGCGATCCACGCGAACGCGATCAGCCGGGCCTGATCGGGCCGGCAGGCCGACCGGGAGCAGGGTCGGTGCGGTCCGGCTACTCTGGCCGGACCGCACCACCCCGGGGGAGATGACAGTGCAGAAACCGAAGCTGATCGCCGCTGGTGTCATCCTCGTCGTGGCGGTCGCCGCGGGGGTGTGGACACTGGTGGCCACCGGGGATGAGCCCGACGCGGGTCGTCCGGCGGCGTCGGCGGGCCCGACCGACGGGGTCGGTGTGCTCAGGGCCGCCGCCGGGAAGGTCGACCAGCAGACCTACAAGCTGACGTTGAGCAGCGGCGGGACGACGGGCGGGGACGGCACCGTGGTGCTCTGGGACCCGAAGGCAAAGCGGGGTCTGGAGACCACCTCCCTGAAGGTGCCCACCGGTGAGGTGAAGATCGAACGGCTCACCACCGGGCCGGACGTCTACGTGCGGGTCAGCGCCCCGGACCGGCGCGTTCCGGTCTGGGACGGCAAGACCTGGTGGCATGTCGGCGCTCCGGGTTCACCCCCCGCCAAGCAGGGCCTGGACAACACCCGGCTGGCTGACACGCTCGGCACGGCGACCGCCGTCCGGCAGACCGCCACCCGGGAGTACGCGGGCACGCTGGACCTGCGCCAGAGCAGCGCGGTGCTGGGCGAGGGGGTCGGAGGCGTGCTCGGTGACCGGGCCGGGGCGGTCCCGTTCACCGCTGCCGTCGACGAGCAGGGGCGGCTGGTCCGTTACCGCATCGAGCTGGCGAGCGAGCAGTCGGAGGTCGCCCAGCTCGACCTGACGTACTCGGATTTCGGGCTGTCGGTGTCGGCGGAGCCGCCGGCGGCCGACCTGGTCGGCGAGGACCCGCCGGCGAACATTCCGGGCGCCTGAGGTCGGCTCACTCCTCGACCGCCCCGTCGGCCGGGTCGACCAGGAAGTCGTAGACGGTGCGGGCCATCCGCCGGACCGTTTCGTCGCCGGTGGCCATCGGCCCGGCGGTGAGGAAGGCGACGGCGGTCTCGGTGCCGGGGATCAGGTAGTAGCCGACGTCGTGTGAGGCGTCCGGCAGGTCACCGGTCTTGTGCGCCACCGGCACGCCGGGCGGCAACGCCGCCGGGATCTTCGTGTTCAGGGTCTGCTCCCGCATGAACCCGATCATCAGGTCACGGGAGGCCGGGGTGAGGATCTCGCCGTCCCAGACCGCGCCGAGCAGCGACACCACGTCGTCCGGGCTGGTGTAGTTCTCCTCGCCGCGTTGCGCGGCGGCGCTGTCGAGCATCCGGCGGGCCAGGATGGTGGACCGCTGGTTCATCGAGTCGATCAGCGCGTTGACCGGGGCGAACCCACCCAGGTAGGTGATCAGCACGTTCGCGGCCACGTTGTCGCTGTACTTGATCAGGTACTGGGCGAGCCGGTGCAGCGTCACCACCTGCGGGAACGTCTCGAACTGGAGTTGACCGGTGCCGCCGACCACATCCTCGGGGGTGACCAGCACCCCGTCGTCGAGGAATACCTGTCCACAGTCGACCCGGCGCAGCAGCTCGACCAGGATCCAGAGTTTGATCACGCTGGCCGCCTTGGGGCGCAGCGACCCGTTGACGGCGATCTGCTGGTCGCCGTAGCGGCCGGACAGGTCACGGACGGTGGCCCCGGCCGGGTTCAGGCTCGCGTCGGCGACCACCCGGGCGAGCTGCCCGCTGAGCGGGAACAGCCGGGCCCCGGCGACCGGGTCGGTGGGCGGCTGCGGGCTGGTGACCACCACGCCGGTCAGCGTCGTCGGTGGGCGGTGCTGGGGGATCACCTCCAGCGTGCCGTCGCTGCGCCCGATCAGCGGCACCCGGTAGCGGTAGGCGGTGCCGCCGACGACGACAGCGCCGCTGGCCACGCCGGCGGCAACCAGCATGGTCGGGTCGGCGACCCGACCGGTGTCCCCGTCGCAGGCGCGGTAGCGCACCGTGTGACCGAGCGAGTCCACCGCGAACACCCCGCCGGGAAACGACAACCAGGACACCTCGCTGGTCGGGGCCCGCTCCGGTGCCGGATCCACGCCGGGCTCGTGGCTCTGCCCGTCGCCGGGCTCAGCCGCGTACCCCGGCTCGGTCGTCCGCGCCGGGTCCGCGCCGGGCTCGCGGCCGGGACCATCCGCGGTGGCCGGCCCGGTCGTCGCGAGCACCGCGAGCGCGACCGCCGCCGACAGCCATTTCAGGGGTACGCGGGCAGAGGTCCCCAGCAGGGAAGATGAGCGCCACTTGTCGCTTTTTCTCACGTTTGCACGATATGAAGCCGCAGAGGCTGGCGAGACCGACGGGACCGGCGTCACCCGTCCGGGCGGCGATGTCCCGGCGCGCGTTACGCCCCACGGGTATAAATACGACGCACGCGCTTTGCTCTGCACCCGCCGACGCGCCGGTTACGGACCGTGCGTGGTGCGCCGGGGGGTGCAGAGCAAAGGTCAGCCACTCATCCCGGAGGACCCCATGCTGATCATCGCCGGCAGCCTTGAGGTCGAACCGGCCGCACGCGAGGCCTACCTGTCCGGCTGCGCGCAGGTCATCGCGCAGGCCCGCGCCACCGCCGGCTGCCTCGACTTCCTGCTGGCGGCCGACCCGTTGGAGCCCGGCCGGATCCACGTCTACGAGCGCTGGGAGTCCGCGGAGCAGCTGACGGCGTTCCGTGGCTCGGGGCCGGACGACGGGCCGGAAGTGGCCATCCTCGACGCCGACGTGCGGCGTTACCTGATCTCCGGCGTCGAGGCGCCCTGACCGGCGGGTCGACCCCGGTCACGCCGGTGATTCGAGACCGGTGGGCAGGCCGGGTGCCATCCGACGGATCGACGCGAAGGTGGGCGTGAGGGCGTCGTACAGCTCGGCGAACAGCGGCAGCAGCGCCGCGTAGGTGGCGGCGGCGGCCGGGTCGGGGCGGACCGTCTCCTCGATCCGCACCAGGTCGGCGGCGACGTCGATGCTGGGGATCAGCCCGAGCGCCTCCATGCCGAGCAGCGCCGCGCCGAAGCTCGACCCATCGTGCGCGGCCGGGAAGCTCACCGGCAGGCCGAGCACGTCGGCGAGCATCTGCCGCCACAGGCCGCTGCGGGCGAAGCCGCCACCGGCCCGGACCTCGCGAACCTCGTTACCGGCCGCGCGCACCGAGCTGAGCACCAGCGCGAGTTGCTGACAGACACCCTCCAGCGCGGCCCGCACCAGATGCTCACGGCGGTGTGCGTGGGTCAACCCCACGTACGCGCCACGCGGCAGGGCGCTCCAGTGTGGTGCCCGTTCGCTGTGCAGGTACGGCAGCATGATGAGCCCGCCGGAGCCGACCGGCGCGCGGGCGGCGAGGGCGACCAGCTCCTCCTCGGCGTGCTCGCCCAGGTCCGGGGCGAGCGCCGCGCCGGCCCACTTGAGCACGATGCCGCCGTTGTTGATCGCGCCGCCGACCGCCCAACGCTGCTCGGTCAACGCGTAGCAGAACACCCCGCCGAGCGGGTCCACGCCGGGCCGCTCGACCATCACCCGCATCGCGCCGCTGGTGCCGATCGAGCAGGCCACCATGCCGGGATGCACAGCGCCCAGGCCCAGGTTCGCCAGCGGCCCGTCGCCCGCGCCGACCACCACCGGGGTGCGCTCCGGCAGGCCGGTCTGGGCCGCGCTCTGCGCGGTGAGGTTGGGCAGCACGGCGGTGGTGGCGACGAGCTGCGGAAGCTGTTCCCCTGTGATGCCGGCGATGCGCAGCGCCTCGTCGTCCCACTCCAGCGTGTGGATGTCGAGCAGGCCGGTGGCCGAGGCGACCGAGTGGTCGGTGACCAGCGTGCCGCAGAGCCGCAGCAACACCCAGTCCTTGATGCCCACCCAGTGCGAAACCCGCTGGAACACTTTCGGCTCCTGCTCGGCGAACCAGAGCAGCTTGGGCAGCGGCGACATCGGATGCATCGGCGTGCCGGTACGCCGGTGCAGGGCCAGCCCCGACGGTGCCGCCCGCAGCCGCTCGGCCTGCCGGGTGGAGCGCGAGTCGGCCCAGGTCAGCGACGGGGTGAGGGGGTTGCCGTCCGGGTCCAACCCGATCAGGCTGTGCATCGCGGAGCTGAACGACAACCCGACCACCGGCTGTACCAGCTCGGCCACGACGATGCTGATGGACCTGAGCACCGCATCGAGGATCTGTTGCGGGTCCTGCTCGGCGTAGCCCGGTTGCGGGTTGTCCATCGGGTAGCCGGCCAGGTGGCTGCCGAGTTGCCGCCCGTCGGTGTCGTACGCGACGGCCTTGGTGCTGGTGGTGCCGATGTCGACCCCGATCACGACCCCGGGCAGCGTGACTGCCGGCACGACCGTCACCCCCTCGGAGAACATGAACGACCGCACTAGTATCCCCCTATCGTGCTGATTGCTCCGCCGATCGGATACTTCGCCCGTTTCGGCGTGTCCGGGTACCGCGCCGCACCTGTTGAACCCGACGACACCCCAGATTGGTGGCCTGCGCGGCGAAGGAGTCGGCGTGGCAAAGACTGATTCGACGGGTTCCACATGGCGGTACCGGTGGGCGCACCGGCAGAACGTGCGGCGGGTCACCACGTTCCGCGGCGCTGAGACGGCGTGGCGGCGACGCGACGACGAGTTACGACGGCTGCGCGCCCTGGCCGCCGACTTCCAGGGCTCGGCGGCCGCCGGCGCCGGCCTGCCGTTGGAGTTGGCCGCCGACGAGGTGGTGCTCTGGGCACTGCCCGCCGCGCAACTGGTCGAGGTGCGACACACCACCGTGCTGCCCGCGCCGGACCTGCACGTCGACCCACGAACCGGGCCGCTGCGTCCACGCCGCCCCGACGGCGTCCGCGTCACCGACGCCGGCATGGCCGTGATCACCAGCCGTCGCCTCGTGCTGCTCGGCGGACGAGGCCGACGCGACTGGGCGTACGGCCGGATGACGGGCCTGGCCCATGACCCGACCGCGCCGGTCACCCTGATCCAGGTGCTGGACCGGCGGCGTACCTCCGGGTTGCTGCTGCCCACCGACGCCGCGCCGGACTTCCGGTTCAAGCTCACCCTGGCCTTCGCCGACGCGATCGAACAGCGGTCCGCGGTGCTCGCCCAGCTCGACGAGCTGATCGCCGAGCACGCCCAGCTCAAGCCGTTCCGGCCGGCGGCGGCCACCCCCGGGCAGGCCCGACTGTCGTCGTTCGTACCCGGTGGTCGCAGGACCATCGCGGTGGCGGCGGCCATCGCGCTGCTGGTGCCGGCGGCGCTGATCGAGTCGGACCCGTCCGACCCGACCGGTGGCGCGGAGGTCGCCGTCGCCGCCACCCCGGCACCCGCCCACAGCGTGGCACCGGCGCTGATCCGCCCGGCCGACCCGGCGCTCGCGCTGAAGACCCCGCCACCGAAGCAGAAGAAGTCACCACGCCCCTCGCCCAGCGCGACCACCGACGCGCGCTGCGGGGCACCGGAAAACCCCCTGGGGTACGGCTTCTGCGGCGGCACGCGGATCCGCAAACCGGCCGCCGAAGTGTGCGACTGGTTCGACTGCGTACCGCAGTTCTGGGCGGGTCGCGGCTACCTCGTGCAGTGCCGCGACGGCTCGGTCAGCCTGGCCGGAGGCCGATCCCACGCCTGCGCCGAGCACAGGGGCGTGCGGCGGACCATCACGAAGTGACCGATTCGGGGCCTCAAGTCCGTTTTTCTCGGCCAGAATGATCGAGTGGAGATCCGGTCCGACGATGGCGCACGGGTGCGGATACGCCCCGTCGGCTACCAGCCCGGCGTCGACCCGCCCGACGACCCCGACGGGGTCACGCCCGGCTGGCACGACTGGCTGCTCATTGAGGTGGACGCCCGCACCGCCGACGGTCAGACCTGGTCACACCACTACCCCAGCCTGATGGTCGAGGAGGCCCGCGCGCTCGGCGGCTGGCTGCACGGGCAGGCCACCGCCGCCCTCGCGTTGAGCGCGCCACCGGCCATGGTCCGGTTCACCGAACCCAACCTGGCCCTGCGCAGCCGGGTGCTGCGCCGCCGCCGGCTGGAGTTGATCGTGGAGTTCTCCGCCGAGTCGCTGCCACCGTGGATGCGCCGACCGTCCAGCGCGATCTACCCGCTGAGCCTCACCGTCTCCGCCGACGCACTGGCCACCGCCGCCGAACACTGGGCCGAGCACTGCGAGGCGTACCCGCCGCGGACCCGGTCGCGGTTTCCGACCCACGGCCCGCAGCCGTACCGCCGCCGCGCCGGCTGATCACCTGCAACTCTCGCCTTCCGGGCACAGCGGGACACATCGACCGTGGTCGCGTTACTGTCACGTACGTGAGCGGTTGTACCGCGTGTGACCGTTACCTCTGTGGCGTGTGCCCCCTGGCGGATCGCCTGGGCCGAGCGAGAGACCGAGCGGCGGCAGCGCGTGTGCCGCGACGCCACCGACGCCTGGCGTCGCCGCGACGACCACCTGGCCCGGCTCCGCATCGAAGCCGCCAGCTTCCTCGGGTGTACGCAGCCCCGCACCGGCCTACCGGTGGACCTCGACGACGACGAACTCGTCTTCCGAGTCCTCCCCGTCGCCACGCTGGTCGAGGCCGAGGCGCGGCACGTCCCGGGCCTACCCACACCGGGCGGCTCTTGTTCCTTCGCCGAGGCCTCCTCCGAGGCGCTGCCGACGGGCCTGCGGGCCGTCGACACCGGTATGGCCGTCGTGACCAGTCACCGGGTCGCCTTCGGTGGGCGTGAGCACCGGCGTGAGTGGCGGTACGCGGACCTGGCCGGCCCCGCCCACCACCCCGACACGCCGTTTACCCTGCTGCCCGACCACAGTCGACTCTCCGGGCTGCTCGTCCCCGCCAACGCCGTGGTGAACTTCCGCTTCTACCTCACGCTCGCTGTCGCTACGGATCGCGCTGCCGTCCTGGCGCAGGTCGACGCGCAGCTGGCCGCGCACCGGGCGGCCCGGCCCGCGCCCTTCGTGCCGGCGGAACCCGACGACGCGCCACTGACCGCGGTGCGGCCCGACCGGCGGGCGCTGGGTGCTGCCGCCATCGCCGCTGTGGTGTTCGCGACGGTCGGCCCCGGCGCTCTCGGCCCGAACTCGCGCCTCTCGGGATCCGAGCCTGTGCCGCTGGCGGAGGCCATCGCCCTGGACGTGCCGAGGGCTGGGGCGATCTTCGTGCCGATCGGTGCCGTCGGGCCGGTGGCCCCCCGGTCGCGGGTCGGTTCGGCCGACAGTGCCGTCTGGAGCCCGCCGCACGCCCCGGCTGTCCGGCCGTCGACTGCGGCAGCCGTCTCCAGAGTGGTGCCACCTGCCGATGCGGTGGCTGTAGCGCCGGCAGTCACCCCGTCGGCCGTCCCTGCTCCGTCGCCCACCTCGGTGCCGACCCCTGGGCCGGTCCCCACCACGGCACCGGCCACCCCAGCCGTCCCGACGCCGCCCGTCGCGTCGGCCTCCCCGACTCCGACGCCCACCGCGACGCCTTCGCCGAATTCGTTGCTGGCGGTCTGCCTGGATCCTCTGCAACTGCCGTTGCTGGACCCGCTGCTCTGCCCGCCTCCGACGCCCTGACCCGTGTCCGTTGCTTGTGCGGCTCAGCCCAGGGCGCTGAAGTCGGGGACGGTGAGAGTGCCGTCGTCCGCGAGGGCGAAGCCGGGATTCCACGCGATCTCCCAGACGTGCCCGTCCAGGTCTGCGAAGTAGCCCGCGTAGCCGCCGTAGAAGGTCTCCCGGGCCGGCTTGGTCACCGTGGCACCCGCCTTGGTCGCCGTGGCGATCACCTCGTCCACCTCCTCTCGGGACCGGACGTTCTGGGCGAGGGTCATCCCGCCGAAGCCGTCCGTTCCCGGATCGGCGATGCCGGCGTCGTCGGCGAGCTTGTCGCGGCTCCACAGGACGACCGCCAGACCGCCGGCCTGGATGAAGACCGTCTCCTCGACCTCCTGGCCCCGCCAGCCGAGCTGCTTGTAGAACGCCTTCGCGCGGGCTACGTCCGCAACTCCCAGGGTGACGAGGCTGATCCGCTGCTCCATGGTCCTCAACCTACGCGCGATCATGCCGGTGGGTTGGCAGGCGGCCTCGACGTGGTTGCCGGACGGGTCGCGGCATGGACAGGGCCGGCGTCATGTGCAACACGCGTCGGATGAAGTTCGCTGGGAACCACCCAACCCATAGCATCGATGCTATGGGTTGGGGTAGCGTGGAGCTGGAACCAGAGGTCCGACCGGAGAATCATCCTGCTCACGGTGTTCCGTAAGACGCGAATGCGGGAGGACCGGGAAGTCGAGCGGGCTCGCCGCGCGTTCGAGCGGTGCGTGTTGGAGCGGCACATCGTGAACGAGGGGGCAGAGCGATGACTGATCGCCTGGACTGGAACGACTTGCGTGAGCGCCGGATGGCTGAGCCGGGAGCGGCCGAGACCTACGAGGCCACCCGGATCGCCTTCGAACTCGGGCAGGAGGTGCGCCACCTGCGCGAAGGGCATGGCTGGAGTCAGAGCCAGCTGGCCCAAGCGGCCGGCATGACTCAATCAGCGGTGGCTCGTTTTGAGGCTGGCGGCACAGTGCCGACCCTGCCGGTGCTGGAGCGCCTGGCCCGTGCCTTGGACCGAAGGCTGGACGTCAGGTTCAGTTCCAACGCGGACGCCGCCTGACTGACCGCATACGAAACGGTCGTTGATCTAGCATTCCAGAAAGGCTGAGGGCGTGACGGTACGCTGCGCATAGGTAGCGCAGGGTGGTCATCGGGGTATCCGTGGCCGCATCGGCCACCAGACGTCGGTTGTACCGGACACACGGGGGGAACCATGTTCGAGCGGCTGGGCAGATTCGTCGTGGGCAGAGCGTGGTGGGTGATCGCCGGGTGGGTGGTCGCGGCAGCCGCCATCATCCTCACCACACCGTCCCTGAGCGACATCACCTCCGCCGACCAGGAGAGCTTCCTGCCTCGCTCGTACGAGTCGGTGCAGGCCACCGAGCTGGGGCAGAAGGCGTTCCCGCAGCAGGCCACCGCGACGGCGACCATCGTGGTCAAGCGCGCCGACGGGCAGAAACTCACGTCGGCGGACGAGGCGAAGGTGGGCCAGCTCGCCCAGTCGCTCAAGGCCAAGAACATCCCGCGCACGTCCGGCTACCTGACCGGTCCGCCCGCGGTCGCACCGGACAAGTCGGTGCAGATCATCAACGTCGGGCTCGACGCCCCCACCCCCGACGACCCGGCACTGCTCGACGCCGTGCGCGACCTGCGCGCGGACATCGGCCCGGAGCTGGCGAACAGTGGGCTGACCGCAGGCGTGGCCGGTGACGTGGCGAGCTTCGTCGACAACGAGGACACCTTCAACAACGCCTTCGCCGTGGTCGGCGTCGCGACGATCATCCTGATCATCGGACTGATCCTCGTCATCTTCCGCAGCCCCATCGCGGCGCTGCTGCCCGTGGTGGTCGTGGGCGTCGTCCTGAGCATCACGACGGGTCTCGTCGCCGCCGCGGGCAAGGCATTCGACCTCAGTGTCAGCCAGGATCTGCAGACGATCCTGCTGATCGTGCTGTTCGGCATCGGCACCGACTACATCCTGTTCCTGCTCTTCCGCTACCGGGAGCGGTTGCGCGCAGGCGACGACAAGCGCACCGCGATGATCGTCACCGTCCAGCGGGTCGGCGAGGTCATCACCTCGGCCGCCGGAGCGGTCATCGTCGCGTTCCTCGTGCTGCTTCTTGCCTCGCTGGGCTTTTTCGGCTCCCTCGGTCCGGCGCTCGCGATCGCGGTCGGCGTCATGCTGGTCACCTCGCTCACCCTCATCCCGGCGGTCGTCTCCCTGCTCGGCCGGTACGTCTTCTGGCCCTCGAAGGCGTGGCAGCGTGCGCCCAAGGCCACCATCTGGCACCGGCTCGGCAACACCGTCGGGCGCCGGCCGGCGCTTGTCGCGGCGGCCTCCGGCGTTCTCCTGGTCGCGCTCGCTGCAGGCGTGCTTGGCTACAAGGCTGACTACGACTTCAGCGCCGGCTTCCCGCAGGACACCGAGTCGGCGAAGGCCGCACAGGACCTACAGCGCGGGTTCGCCGCCGGTGCGCTCGCCCCGACCGAGGTCTACCTGACCACCAGCAACGGGTCGCCGCTGAACGAGCAGCAGGTCAACGACTTCGCGGCGGCCGTGGCGAAAGCCCCGGGTGTGGGCCAGGCGCAGCCGCCGGAGCGCAGCACCGACCCGAGTGTGGCCCGGGTCAACCTGCTGCTCAACGAGAACCCGGTCTCCAACGAGGCGATCACCCTCGTCCGCGACGACCTGCGCGGTGCAGTGCATGCGGCGGCCCCGCCGGGCACCCGGGCGCTGGTCGGCGGGACCACCGCGATCTTCGCGGACATCAACTCGGCCAACAACCGCGACCTGTCGGTGATCCTGCCGGTCGCGGCCGGCCTGATCGCGCTTATCCTCGGGCTGCTGCTGCGCAGTTTGGTCGCGCCGATCTACCTCGTGATAGCGGTGCTGCTCAACTTCGCCGCCACCCTGGGCGCCACTGTCTACCTCTTCCAAGGGCTGCAGGGCGAGCCCGGTGTCACCTTCCAGCTGCCGATCATCCTCTACCTTTTCGTGGTGGCGATCGGGACTGACTACAACATCCTGATGATCGCCCGACTACGCGAGGAGGCGCGGGAGGGCAACGAGCCGCACCAGGCCGCCGCCATCGGGGTCGAACACGCCGGCCCGACGGTCGCGGCAGCAGGCTTGATCCTTGCCGGGACGTTCGCGGTGCTGCTGCTTGCTCCGATCTCGTTCCTGCAGCAGATGGGCTTCGCGGTGGCGATCGGCATCGTGCTGTCGGCGTTCGTCATGTCGATGTTCTTCGTGCCAGCGCTGACCGCGCTGATCGGGCACAAGGCGTGGTGGCCGGGCCACGGCGACGAGCGACCGGCCGGCGGGCCGCACGTCCCGCCGGAGCCGGAGGCCGTGGCGAAGGGGTAGCCGGGCGAGCGGACGGACGGCCGATATCAGGCGGCGATGGCCCGAGCTGCGGCGTACGTGTCGGCGGGCAGCGCGTGGTGCAGCTTCCAGAGGATGCGCATGGGTCGGTCGCCGGTGTGCTCCTGGTACGTCATCGGCCCGGCGTAGAGGTACGCCGGTGCGCCCAGGTCGCGGTCGGGGATCCGGGTTTCCCGGACGAAGAGGTGCACCGTCGAGCCGCCCGATGTGTAGCGCTGCCCGGTCGCCGACGCCGCCGACGTGGTGCTCTGCGACTCCCACTGGAACAACGTGTCGGTGATGGCCCGGTCGGCGTACATGGTGGTGGGTGAGTAGTGCGCCTCCGACTTGACCAGGGTGACGAAGAACAGGTCGGCCTGGGCGTCGGGCAGCCACTTCACCCCCTCGCGCAACGACCCCGGGTTGGGCATCCCGAAGGCGGCGCATGCCTCGTTGCGGCTGTACCGGGCGTGCACCCGCAACGGCACCGCACCCGGGGCGGCGGTCGGCGTCACTCGGTGGATGCGGTCCCGCAGCACCTCGGCGAGCTGCCGCAACTCGGCGCAGCGTGCCGGTTCCTTCCACAGTCGTGCCAGCCGCTCATTGCGCGTCGACAGCGGGGCGTTCGGCCCCCAGAGGCTGAAGTGCAGCATGTCCAACAGTCGGCTGTTGCCCGCGTACACCTGCTGACCTGGCGCGGGCGGTCCGGCCGCGACCCGGGTCAGCAGCTCCAGCCGGTCGATGTCGTCGGTGTGCAGCATCCGACCGATGGCCCGGCCCAGGTCCCGGTCGTCGGGGCCGGCGGCGGACGTCTCGATGCCGGCGAGCCGCCGCAACCCGGTCCAGCCGCCGATGCTGGCCGACCGGTACACGTCCTCGACCTCCAGGCCGGTCTCGCGCAGGAACGTCGCCAGGCTGACGTCGCCGAGCTGTCGCAGCTCGGTCACCAGGCCGGTCTTCGAGGTGGGCAGCGCGCTCTTCAGGTTGGCCAGCACGACTTCCTTGGCCACCCGGTCCAGTTCGACGTGGCAGCCGCTGGGCAGGCTCGGGAAGTCGTCGCGGACCGCCTCGGTGATCGCTCGTCGACTCACCCCGGTCAGGGCACGCCACCGTAGGTCGAAGCGGAAGTTGGCGTGCTGCCCGCCGATGAAGTCGAGCACCGTGAGGCAGGGCTTGTCGTCGTCGAGGCGCAGGCCACGACCGAGCTGTTGCAGGAAGATCGTGGCGCTCTCGGTGGGCCGCAGCATCAGGATCGTGTCGACCATCGGTAGGTCGACGCCCTCGTTGAACAGGTCCACCGTGAAGAGCACCCGCAACTTGCCGGCCTTGAAGTCCCGCAGCATTCCCTTCTGCGTCGAGCGGTCTACTTTCGAGGTCACCGCCGCCGCCTCGACGCCGTGTTGCCTGAACCAGTCGGCCATGAACTCGGCGTGCCCGATGCTGACGCAGAACCCGAGCGCCCGCATCCGACCGACGTCCACCTTGTCGCTGACCGCGCGCAGCACCGACCGCGCCCGCGCGTGGTTGCCGGTGTAGAGGCCGTTGAGTTCTGCCAGGTCGTAGCCCTGGCCACGTTTCCAGGTGACCTGCGACAGGTCCACGTCGTCGTGTAGCCCGAAATACTGGAACGGCGCCAACAACTGCCGCTCCAACGCGTCCCACAGGTGCAGCTCAACAGCCGCGCGGCCGTCGAACCACCGGCGCACGTCGCCGCCGTCGGTCCGGTCGGGGGTCGCGGTGAGGCCCAGGAGTACGCGGGGACGCAGCCGTTCCAACAGCCGGGCGTACGTCGGGGCTTCAGCGTGGTGGAACTCGTCGACGATCACCATGTCGTACGCCTCGGGGTCGACCTCCCGGCGGTGCAGCGACTGGATGGAGGCGAAGACGTGCTTCCAGCCGTTCGGCTTCTCGCCAGCGACCAGCGTCTCGCCGAAACTGCCGTCGCCCATGACCTGCCGGAACGTGGACAGGCTCTGCCGCAGGATCTGCTCCTGATGAGCGACGAAGAGCAGCGAGTCCGCTTTATTGCTGCGGTGCAGCCGGCGGTAGTCGAGGGCGGCGACCACTGTCTTGCCCGTGCCGGTCGCCATCACCACCAGGTTGCGCCACCGCCCGTGCACCAGCCGCTCCGCGTCCAGGTCGGCAAGGATTTCCGCCTGGTACGGGTACGGGCGCACGTCCAGGTTCGAGATCTCGGTCGGTGCTTCGTCGCGGCGTTCTCCGGTGAGTGCCTGTCGCAGGCGTTCGGCGTCCCTAACCGCGTCATACGCCTCGAACGCCGGATCGTTCCAGTAGTCCTCGAAGGTCGCCGTGAACGTGTCGATGACGTGCGGCTGTTCGATGTTCGAGATGCGGACGTTCCACTCCACGCCGTCCACCAGCGCGGTCTTCGACAGGTTCGACGAGCCCACGTACGCGGTGGTGGTGCCGTTGCTGCGGCGGAACAGCCACGCCTTGGCGTGCAGCCGGGTGGTCCGCGTCTCGTAGGACACCTTGACCTCGGCGCCGAGCTCTTTGAGCCGGTCGAGCGCTCGCTGATCGGTCGCACCCAGGTAGGTCGTGGTGATGACCCGGACCGTGCCGCCTCGGGCGATCAGCTCGCGGATGGGCTTCTCAACGATGCGCAGTCCGTACCACTTGATGAACGCGCACAGCAGGTCGACGCTCTCGGCCGACGCCATCTCGTGGTTGACCTCGTGGCCGATGCGGGGCTGGTGACGGCCGTTGACCAGCAGCGCGCCGGTGGAGAGAGGGGTCGTGGGGCGCTGCGGGAAGGCTGGCAGAGCCGGTGGGGTCGGCGGGGCGGCGATGGCATGCAGCAGGTGCTTGGCGTCGGTGACCTGGTCCTGGTCCGTCGCTGCCTTCGGGCTCAGGGCGGCGATGGCGTCGGCGATCTGGTTCGCCATCTCGACCTGGTGGTGGAGTTTGTCGTCGCCGCTCGAAACGGCCTGGAGGGCGCGGGCAGCCAAGGTGGCGATGTGGCGGGCGAGGGCGTTGTGGGCGTCGGCCGGGTCGAGTTTGTGGTGCTGGATCAGGGCGGGGTCGACGTGCTGGAGTTGGTTGGCCAGCTCGCGGGTGATGAGGTGCTCGTACACACCCCGCTCAAGATCCGTCATCCAGGCAAGGTAGCCGGCAGGCGCGCTGCGACGCTGCCGTGACTGCGCATCGAGATCCCCGTGTCGGGTCACCGACAGAAGTCCAAAGGCCTCGGACCCCATGCCAGCGGTCATGCCCATAAGGACGTGGTCGATTGGGTCAACGGCGGCTGGTTGGCAGAGCAAGATCGGCGAAGGGCGTCCAGCGGGCTGTCGGATCGCTCAGTCGTACCGAACGGAGCCGGTTTGCGAACTCGCCTGCGACGCTCGGCCCGGTAGTGAGAAGCGGTACGGCAGCTGCGATCATCTTCAACTCCCGCGCATCTCGCAGTAATGGCCAGGACGGGTCGGTGGTGACGTCGAAGCCATAAGCGGTGGCCAAGGAACCGTGGCTTCCTGTTCCTCCGAACCTCGCCTCACCTACCGCGACCGCTGCTAGGTCGACCTGCCACGGGCCGACGCAGGTGGCGTCGAAGTCGCATAGGACCGTGCGGCCCGCCGGCTCCCGGAGGAGGTTACCGGCGTGGGCATCTCCGTGGATCAGGGTCCGCGTTCCGCTATCGACGAGGTTCGCGACTTCTGGTTCAAGGCGGTCACACCAGTCGGCTAGGAAGTCCCGGTCGGGCTTGCTGAGTTGGTCCGCGTCGGCCAGCCGCCGCCGTGCGTCGCCGATGGGATCCCAAAGTGGCAGCGGGATGGAGGGCACACCGAGAGCATGAAATGTCCGCAACGCCGCGCCGAGGTCTTCCCCGGTTGGAGGATGTGGATGCGGTGGGACGAATTGCCACACCGAGGCGACTAGGCCCCCGCGTTCGATCGGCTGCTCGACATCGCGCGCCAGGCGAATCGTCGGCGCGTCGCGCTCAGCGAACCAGCGCGCGAGCTGCACCACCTTCGCCACCCTGTCCCGCAGCTGGTAGGTTCGCGCGATTCGGATGACGAGCCCGGCGTCGGGCAGGGCGAAGACGGCGTTGTTGGTCAACCGCAGCAACCGGGCATCGTGGAACGAGACGTTGAGGGTGGCGGCGATGTCCCGCATGGCCGCCGTCATCGTCTCCTCGGAGAACCGCCCGCTCACGCGGCGCCCGCAGGCCGAGCGGCGATGACCCGGTCGAATTCGGCTACCTCGGGAAGCCCTCGATGCCGAGCGAGATCACGCCGCAGATTGACAATCCGATCGATCACCCGCCTAGAGCTCATCGTCTGCGCCTGCTTCAGCACACGGGCCCCAATGACGAGCGCCTGCTCGGGCTCATCGGCCAAGAAAAGCGCGCTGCACAGCCCGGCCTCGTTGAGCACGGTGCTGCGAACGTTCCCCGCACCAAAAGCAGCGATGGAATCCCTGCCCCAGCGCACCGCTTCGGACGCGTGCCTACGGTCTCGCCGTGCCATGTCCCGGTACACGCGCCCATACTGGGCGAACAACTCGCCGCGGTCGTAGAAGCCCATCCAGGCCGGCTCACGCTCCTTGTTGATGCGCTCGAACTGGTCGCTCGCCTTTCCGAGGGTTCTCACGGCAGTCTCGTGGTCACCGAGTGCCGCGATCGAGGCCGCCTCGGCGCCCCAGAGCAGGGCTCTTACCGCTGGCGTTGCCTGCGACCCGAGCTGCGCATGCGTGAGTTGTAACGTCGCGAGGGCATCCCGGTTGTGCCGAAGGTGTTGAAGCTGCTTGACCTGCGCGTACCGAATCATCGCGACGAGTGGTCCGCTGTCGGCAGTCAACGCGGCACGTTCCCCGGCGACGAAGTGTCGTTGCGCGTCGTCGTGCCTTCCCGCGTCGAGCGCAGTCCAGCCGGCCAGCTGTCGAGCTGTCGCCACCGCCGTGATGAGGGGCGGTGTGAGCCCGGCGGGGTGCGACCAATCCAGCATCCGGTATACCGATTCCGCGAACCGGGCTACCTCCCGATACAGCAGACCACCACCGGATTCCCGGTCCACTGACCGGTACAGCTCCAAGACGGCGTTCAGCCGAGCGATATCCGCCGTGCCGATTCGCCGAGACTGGGCCCGTTCGCTGCCGCCCAGGAGACCCGCACCCGCAGCGACAGCGGCGATTCCGGCTAGCAGGGCGCGTCGACCCTCGTCGGGCCCAGCGGCCTGTGGATCGGTTGCGGCGCGGGCAATCTCGGCTCTCTCGGCCGATCGCTGTGACTGTCCTGGAAGTGCGAACCAGAGGCAGGGAGCGGGTATCCCGAGAAGCCGCGCCCAGTGCGCCAGTCGGTCCAGGTGCACGAGCGGCGGTCCGTTCTCCACCCGGCTCAACTGTGCCTGCGTGATCCCCAACCACTCGGCCACCACGGTCTGCGGCAACGCGGCCCGACCGTGGTACGGATGGCAGCGGTATGCGCGGATCACCCGCCCGAGATGCCGCTCGGCGAGGGCATGTCGCACCGGCTCGTGCTCCCAGAAGCTCGCCGGCACCACCGGCGGTGCGCTCAACCGATCCCGCTCGGCGGCCTGGCACGGCGTACACCGTCCGCTGTCGTTGTCCCGGGCCAGCCGTCCGCCGCACCGAGGGCAGTTCGCGTGGGTCACCGGCGGCTCCGTCCGTCTCGCCTCATCGAGCCTATCCATTGAACACGCTGCGTGGTGCGCTGGTATACGCACGACGCATATCGTCAAAGGACCGCGGGGGAGGCGGACGGACCGCAGGCATTTAGGACGGGCGCGCCTCCCGCAACGCCTCGATGACAACGCCCCACCGTTCCGGGCCGTTCACCGGGTTCAACGGCTTTCCGTCAGCGACGACCACGCCGGCAGCGCGCAGCACCGCCAGGTGACCCGCGTACGCCGGATGGGCCGCCAGTTCCGCCTTGGTGTGCGGAAAGGCGATGATCGGCAACCCCGCGCCCAGCGATTCGTTGAGGACGCCGAGCGCCAGCGTGTCGTTGATGCCCAGCGCCCATTTCGTCACCGTGTTGAACGTGACGGGCGCGGCCAGCACCACATCGGCCGGCGGGTGCGGCTCCGGGTCGCCGGGCATCCGCCACTCCACGCGTACCAGATAGCCGGTTTTATCCTCCAAGGCCTGACGGTCGAGCCACGGCGCGGCGGTGGGGCTAACGATCATGCACACCTGCCACCCGTCGACGATCAGAAGGTCGACCAGCTCGTCGATGTGTTCGGCCGGACCTGCGGCGCAGACGACCAGATACAGCACCGGGCGTTCCGTCATGCCCGCAGTCTGCCCGATTCGACAGTCGCGACGTCGACCGCATGCGGATCGCGCATGCCGTCGATGATCACTGTGGCATGCCGTTGTGCCTGGTCAGCCGCGACAGTCGACGCATGGCCCGGGGCGGGTGCCCGGTCCCGGAACTGCGCCGGCCCTCAACGGCACAGCTCCTCCCGCCCGCCCCGGTGCCAGCCCACGAGTCAACGACTTGGAGCCGGCATGCCCACCGTGAACGACGACCACCCGGCTCAGGTTGGCTTGGCCGCCGCCTGGGAGTCGGTCGACGCGCTAGCTGCCGGCGACTTCTGGTGCACCCTCGAAGACCGGCGCCCCGGGCTGCTCCCACACCGCGACGCGCCGCTGTTCTTCACCGCGCTGGGCCGCCTCCTGGTCGGTGGCGGCGAACCGCCGAACCGAGCGGCGCTGCTACGGGTGCTCGGCCGCGCGTACCGCCATTTCGACCTGCTCCCACACGCCACCACCATCGGCGACGCGCTGCTCGCCACCGTCGCCCGCCACGCGCGCCCACTGTGGACGCCGCAGCTCGCCGTCACCGCCGAGCGCGCCCTGAGCAGCGCCACGCGCGCCATCCGCCGCGCCGCCACGCAGGCCGGCGGCGGCCCGGCCTGGTGGCACGTCCAGGTGATCGACCGCGACCGGCCGTCGCCCGACATCGCCATCCTGACGGTACGTCCCTGGCGGCGACTGCCCTTCCAGCCAGGTCAGGCAGTGCCGGTCTGCACGCCGCGCCTACCCGGCCACTGGCGCTGGCTTTCCCCGGCCAACGCCCCACGCGCGGACGGCACCGTCGAGCTGCACGTCCGCGCCGTACCCGCCGGCACCGTCTCCCACCGCCTGGTCCATCAGGTACGCCCCGGCGAACTGCTCTGGCTCGGCCCACCCCTCGACACCGGCCTGAGCCTCGACCCCACCAGCAGCAACGATCTGCTCCTCGTCGCCGGCGGCACCGGCCTGGCGCCGCTACGCGCCCTGGTCGAGCAGGTCGCCGCCGCACCGGACGGCCGGCGGGTGACGCTGATCGTCGGCGCGCGCACCTTCACCGATCTGTACGACTCGATCGCCCTCGACAAACTGCAATGCGCCCACGACTGGCTGACCATCGTGCCGGCCCTCTCCGAGGACCCCTGCGCGGAGCCGGCTGAGCGGGGCGACGCCTTGACCATCGCCCTCGAACACCACCAGCCGGATCAGGACATCTACCTCTGCGGCCCACCCGCGATGGTGGCCAGTGCGCGGCCACGGCTGCCGGCCCTCGGCGTCCCTGCCTCCCGCATCCACCTGCCCAAAGGGTTCCCCCAACTACGGCTTCGCCTTCTCATTGATCGATCACCATGAGAGGCTTGAACGCCTGAGCGTGTTCGCCTCAGTGCGGGGGGTAAGCGGCGTGGAGGATGCTGACGGTCCGTCTCGGTGGTCGGTCGAGAAGTTTGGGCTACCTCTGGCAAGCGCTCTGCGCACTGCGATCCCTGCGGCGCTGCGCCGCGCGGTCGAGCTTGCCCAGGACGCCCGTGATGCGTCGGAGTTGGACACCGATCATGCGTTCGGCCCGGTCCGGTGGAAGCAGCAGTACGAGGTGCTGCACGAGTATCTGCACGACCTCCCCGATGTGGTGGGCGTCCACCCGCCTGGCGCCCAGGTGCGGGTCACCATCTGTCGGGGGCATCTTCTGCTGCCCTGGCGGTACGCGACGCGGAGCGACCTGGACATGCGCGACGCCCGCCCCGGGCGGGACCTCAACCGGCTGATCCGAGACCTGTTGATCCTCTTTGGGCCTGAGCCGAGCCATGAGGAGGTCACACTGCCGCTGATGCCGCTCACGCCGGAGGAGGCCCGCGACCGCTCGGCTCTTCGGGAGGCAGTAGAGCAGATGACCGACGAGCCGAGGGTGCTGCTCGTCGGGTTCGCCTGCAACTCCGACGAAGGTTTGCTCCGGGTCTCGTGGGGCGAGGCGGCTCTGCTCGGTGGCACCGAACTCAAATGGGGCCACGTCGAGGACCTGCCAGTCGCACGAGCACGGTGACGGCTTCGCGGGACCGCGAAAAAGGTTTCAGGTCAGTAGCGTCTGGGCGTGCCCGACACCCTCAGCGATCCGCTGTCCGGCTTCAGCCCCGCGCGGCCCTACACGCGAGACGCCGCCGGTGACGCTCCCCAAACGCCCGGTGTGCACGTGGTTATCGAGAACGGCGAGGTCGTTTACGTCGGTTCGACCGGGGATCTACGTCGACGTCTCCGCCAGCACCTGACCGGCAATCGGGGCTCATCGGTCCTGCATGACCAGGTCGGCCGGCTGCTCGACCAGCGCGGTGCTCCGGCTGCGGCTGCTGACATCGCCAATTGGTTGGCTCACTGCGACCTCCGCTGGCTGCGGACCGACGATGCGCGGGGCGTGAAGGAGGCGCTGGTCGCGACCCTTGGGCCTCGATTCAACAGGCATGTGCCAAAGGAAGCGAGGTTGCCAGAGGTCTCCGCGCAGGTGTTGAACGTTGACGACCTGGTGAACTCCCCGGACGGCAGGAGGTCGATTGAGCCGGAGGCCGCGGCCGAGGGGCGGCGTAGGAGGCTGGTCGAGGTCACCGCGCGGCAGGGGCAGGCGGACTTTCGCCGCCGGCTCATGGAGGCGTACGGCAACCGCTGCGCGATCACCGGCTGTGATACCGAGGCCGCGCTCCAGGCTGCACACATCGACCCGTACGACGGGCCGGCGACCAACCAGGTCAACAACGGCCTCCTGCTCCGCGCTGACCTGCACAACCTGCTGGATCGAGGGTTGATCTGGATTGACGAGTCGTACGTCTTGCACGTCGTGGGAGGCACCGAGCACTACTCCGGCTACCACGGCCAGCGGATCCGCCTACCGAGGAGGATCGAAGACCTGCCAGACCCGGAAGCGCTGCTTCGGCACCGACGCGACGTGGCATGCATTCTTTGACGTCGGAGAACGCCAGGAGCCAGAGCCAGGCTGCGGGATGGTCGGGGGTAGTTCGCGGTAGAGCGTGATGCCTGTGAGGCATCAATATGACTCACAGGCATCACGCCCGTTAGGACAAGTCGGGCCGGACGCTCGCACGCGGCGCGACCACCAGGCGCGCGGTCAGGAGTAGGTGTCGCCGAACTCGCGTACCCCGTCCACATCGAGCGTGATCCGGTCGTTCGAGGTCCACTGGCCGGTGGCGGCGAGCCAGCTCGGGTCGTCGCGTTCGTCGATGTCGCTCCAGCTGTGCCGGTGGTGCCGTAGCTGGATCGGCCCGGTCGACTGGCCCGGCGCGAGCGTGCCGTCGGTGAAGGTCAGCTCCACCCAGCCGGGGACCGGCGTTCCCGGGGCCGGGTACGGCGGCGCTGGCGTCGTCATCGCGCCGGGCGGCCCTCCGGGCGGCCCGCCTGGCGGGATGAAGAACTGCACGGTCTGCCGGATGCGGTCGCAGCCCAGCGCGGCCCAGTCGCAGTTCGGCACCAGCGAGGTGTTGCCGCCCTCGAAGCGCAGGTGGTAGCGCACCTGCACGGTGCTCAGGTCGAGTGGCCCGGTGCCGGTGTTGGTCACCTTCAGCAGGTGCTGGATCTGGTTGTTCGTCGGGGACCAGTCCAGATTGAGGTAGCTGACCGTCGCGCGGCCCGCCGCGGTGCGCACGGTGGTGGTGGGCGAGGTGTCGGAGTAGCCGCCGAGTGCGCGGGCGGCAATTCCGATCCGGTACGTCGTGCCGGGCGCGAGGTCGGTCAGCGTGATCGTGGTGTCGGTGGTGGAGCCGAGGAAGCGGTACGTGTTCGGCCCCAACGGCACCTGCACCTCGTAGTTGATCGGCTGCTCGTTGCCCGGCTCGACCCAGGCGGAGGACGCCCAGCTGAGCGTGAGCTCATGTGGTTCGTTGGCCACCACCGTGGGTGCGCCGGGGGTGCTGATCGCCGGGCCGTCGGCCCGGGCGGCGTTGACGGCGAGCAGGCTCGCCAGCGTGGCTAGGGCGATGGTGGCGGTGACGCGGCGAGCAGACATAACCGAATGGTATGCATGGACATCGATGGCTATCCATCGTCCATCAGTTCAGCGCACGCCGACGACGGGCCCAGTCCATTACGCGACGGGGTCGGCTTGGAGATGATGCACGCGCCACTCTGTAGAGACCGCTCAGCCGGTGCCGCAGCTCCGCGAACGTGCGAGCCGCTGCACCGGCTGAATGCTCGGCTCAGGAGCCGCCTTGGCGCTGGATCCGCCCGTCGCCCGAGACCTTGGCCCGGCCCAGGTCGCGTTCGGTGCCGGCCGGGCCGGTCGCGGTACGGCGGTGCCGTTGGTCGGGCGAGTGCTCCACGGGCGAGCCCTGACGGCCCGGAGCGCCGCTGCCCGAATGCCGCCGGCCTCGTGCCGACTCGCCGCCGCTGTCGTGTTTGTTCTGCTTGTGGCTACCCATGGATCGCGCGTACCCGGTCACTGTGCGGCTAGTCCTTAGGCCAAACCATGCGACGTTCTCGATCCCGTCAGATGCTGGCTGCCCAAAAGGCAGGCGTCCATGCAGTCGATACCGCGATTTGCCGTCGGCGGGCGGTGTGTGGGAGCGCCCGACCATAGCGTCCGAACCACGGAGTTCCGCGAGCGCGCGATCTGGGGGAGGCGACCATGCAGGCGACCGGTGGTGTGGTGTTACCGGGGGAGCGGGCTCCGGTCCGGGTCAACATGGACAGATGGCGGGCGGGGCTGCCCCCGGCGGTGTGGCCCGACACCCTCCCAGCTAGTGGGGAGCTCTGGCGGCGCGACGTCTTCCTGGTGGCCGACGCGTACCGGGCGGGGTCCGCGAGCCCACGGCAACTACTGACCGCCGTGCTGGTCTGGGCTTACGGACCCATCGGGTGCGGCCCGTGGCGCGCCGCCAGGTCGCTCGACGCCGATCCGGGCGGCAAACGCCTGGCGTACGCGCTGGAGGAGGTGTCCACACCAGCGCCCGACGAGGACGCGTTGTGTACGGCGTACCGCCGCTTCAGTGACCCCGACCACGCTCGTCTGCCCTGGTTGGGGCCGGGCCTGTTCACGAAGGTGCTCTACTTCGTCGGCTACCGCCGCGGGGTGGGCGGGGTGCAGCCCCTGATCCTCGACCGTGTCGTGGCCGGCCAGCTCCCGGCCGAGGCGGGCGTCGGCCGTCGTAACGGTTGGTCGTCCGAGGAGTGGCTGGCCTATCTGCGCTGGGCGACCGAGCAGGCTCGGGTCCGGGGAGTGGAGCCGGACACGGTGGAGATGGTGCTCGCGATCGACAGGTGACGTGGCTATCTGCCGGCGCGTAGGCGGGTGTCCAACGCGTCGAGGTCGGGGACGAACCAAATCTGCCCACCCTGGTTCGACTCGTGCACCAGCGCGCGCAACGCGGAACTCTCCGCGAGCTGCGCCGAGATGTCGCCGACGACTGCCAGCCGCAGCCGATAGTTGACGAACTTCTGCATCACGTCGCCGGCGAAGCGGGTGCCCAGCGAGAAGAAGCGATCGTCGAGTCGGTTGGCCGGCACGGCGACCACCTGGGCGCCGAGGAACGCCGCCCCGATCAGGTCCAGCGCGTCCTGCTCGGTGGCCAGTGGTGGGCCATCGGGGTCGCAGACCAGCACCGGCACTCCGGCGCGTTCCTGGATCTCGTCAGGCATCGTGGACCTCCCGGTCGAGCAGGCCGTTGTCGGCGTTGAGTACAGCGTCGAGCAGGTGCAGCAACTCGGCGGTGGCGGCCGGGTCACCCAGGATGATGATCTTCATGCGGTGGCGTTGCGCGTCGTAGACGGTCTGCACCCGCAGCGGATTGGCCTGGTCGTGGGCGGTGTTGGCGCTGGTGAGCACGAGCGTGCCGAGCCGGTCGGCGGCGGCTCTGTCGGCACCGTCGATCTGCACGATGCTCGACACCTCCGCCTGCCTGGCGAGGTGGGACGCCGCCGGGGCCCGACCGGTGAGCGCGTCGAGATCACTGGCGGCGATCCGGTACTGCTTGCCGATCCGCACCGCGCGCAGCCGGCCCGAACGGATATAGCTGCGCACCGTCCGCACGTGCAGCCCCAGCCGGTCGGCAACCTGCTCAACTGAGTACATTTCTTCCGTCATCGTTCCCTATCCTATGTTGATAGGGAAGTTTAGCGACAGGTGGGGTCGATTCATTAGCGACATCAGCTCGACAGCGCCCGGCCGACGCGTGCGCTTCCCCGTACCAGGAGAGGGGATCGGCCGGCTAACTCGCTCGCGGTGTCGGACGGTTGCCGTACCGTCTGGAAACCATGGACGCGCGGCGCGGCGACGCCATCATCGGGCGGGATCATCCTGCGGGCCTGTTGCGCGCCGAGTTGGACCGCGCCACCACCAGTCACGGCGGTCTCGTCCTGGTGACCGGCGAGCCGGGCATCGGCAAGACGACCCTCGTCACGTCGGCAGCCCGGGAGGCCCGGCACCGCGGCGCGCTGGTGCTCGGCGCCGCGTGCTGGGATTCCGACAGCGCCCCCGGCTACTGGCCGTGGGTGCAGGTGCTGCGCGGCCTGCGTCGATCCGCCGACGACTGGGCGGTGGCGCGACCGGACGCCGAGCCGGCCCTCGCGGCACTGCTCGGTGAGACCGACGCCAGCAAGCAGCAGGCCGAGCGGCTCGCCAGCTGGGCCGGCGTCGACACCGACAGCGTCGACCAGGAGGCGTTCGCGCTGTACGACGCGGTGACCGCCGCCCTGGTCGCCGTCTCCCAGCACCGGCCGGTGGTCGTCGTCCTCGACGACCTGCACTGGGCCGACCCGGCCTCACTGCGGTTGCTGAGCTTCGCCGCCCAGCACACCTGGTTCGAGCGGCTCCTGCTGATCGGCACCTACCGCGACGCCGAGGTCGAGTCGGGTGAGCATCCGCTGCGCCCGCTGCTGATGCCGCTCGTCGCGAAGGCCACCACGATCACCCTCACCGGTTTCACCCGCGACGAGGTGGCCGCGCTGATGACCCGGACCGCCGGCCGCGAGCCCGAGGCCGGCCTGGTCGACGAGGTGCACCGGCGTACCGGCGGCAACCCGTTCTTCGTCGAGCAGACCGCGCGGCTGTGGCACGCCGACGACGCGGTCGGCGCGATCGCACCCGGCGTACGGGAGGCGGTGCGCCGCCGCCTGGCCCAGCTGCCCGCCGCCGTGGTGGAAGCGCTGACCGTCGCCGCTGTGCTGGGTCGTGAGTTCCACCGCCAGGTCCTCGCGGCCTGCGTGGCCTCCCCCGCCGCGCAGGTCGACCGGCTGCTCGACCGGGCGGTGACCGCCCGACTGGTGGTCTCCCGGGGCGGTGGCCGCTTCGCGTTCGCCCACGACCTGGTCCGCGAAACCCTCTACGACGGGCTGACCGACGACGACCGGCGGGCCCGACACGCCGCGCTCGTCCGGGCGGTCGACGACCTGCCGGAGCTCACCGAACGGCTGATCCCGGCCGACCTCGCCCGCCACGCCTACCTCGCCGGCCCCGCGCTCGACCCCGCCCGGGTGGCCACCCTGCTGGTCGCCGCCGGGCGGGACGCGTTCGTCCGGCTGGCCGGCGACGAGGCGGCCGTGCACTTCCGTCGAGCGCTGGAGGTCGTCGACGACCGGGAACAACGAGTGCGCATCCTGGTCGAGTTCGGTGAGACGCAATACCACCACGCCGGTCGGGAAGAGGCCATCGCGCTGCTCACCGAGGCCGGGGTGCTGGCTCGTACCCTCGACGACCCGGTGCTGCTGGCCCGCGTCGCCCTCATCGTGAACCGCGCCCGCCAGGTCGAGGTCGCCTTCTCCGCCGAGGCGGCGGAGCTGGTGCGCGAGGCGTACCGGCGGCTGATCGGCGAACCGGCCGCCGACGCGTCGGTCGGCACGCTGGTCGCCGACCTGATCACCGCGACCGAGACGATCGCCCGTCGAGGGCAGGACGACGAGGCGCTCACCTTCAGTCTCTGGGCCCGCCACGACACCACCTGGGGGTTGGGCACCGCGGCGGCCCGCGCCGCGCTCACCGCCGAGATCCGGGACGTGGCCCGCCGGACGCCAGACCGGGAGACCGAGCTGTGGGCCACCGCGCTGCGTTGGGTGGCGCTGCTGGAGCTGGGTGATCCCGGCTTCATCGGGGAGTTCACCACCTTCGTCAACGCGGACCGGCACGGCGACCCCACCCGGTACCGGATAGCGGCCTCCGTCGACAGCGCCATCATCGCGGCTTTCCGGGGTGACTTCACCGAGGCCGACGAGCGGTTCGCCGACATCACCGACATCGCGGACCCGAGCCATGCCGAGTTCGGCTTCATGGGCCATCACCTGCGCTGGTCCCGGCTGCTGCTTGAGGGTCGGTTCGCCGAGGCCGACACTCTGCTGGACGGGCTGGCCCCGGCCGACTACCCCTATCGGGAGCTGCTGCAAGCGATCACCGCGGCGGAGCGGGGCGACGACGAGACGGCGGTGCGGCTGACCGCCGGCATCGAGGCCGCCGCCGTCCGGTACCCGCGTCCGGTGTCGCCGCTCTGGCTCCGGCTGCGCGCGCAGGCCGCCGCCGCGTCCGCCGACCCGCAGCGCTGCGACGTCGCGCGGGCCGCACTCGCCCCGCATCGTGGAGAGTGGATGGTGGGGCTGTTCGGCTGCGACATCAGCGGCCCGGTCGACTACTGGCTGGCGCTTGTCGACGCCGCCCAGGGCCGCTGGGACGACGCCGTCGCCGGCTTCACCGCCGCCCACCACTCCGCCGACCGGTTGGGCTCCCGGCCCTGGTCGCTGCTCGCCCGCACCGGCCTCGTGCACGCCCTCACCGGCCGAGGCCACCCGGACGACACCGCGACGGTGACCGCGCTGCGGGCCGCCACCATCCAGGAGGCGACCGCTCTCGGCATGACGCAGGTGCTCCATCGTCTCGCCGCCCCGACGACCCCCGACACCGACCGCCCGGACCAGGCTGCCGCGCCGGGCGAGGCCGCCGCGCCGGGCCAGGCTGCCGCGCCGGGCCAGGCTGCCGCGCCTGTCCAGGCCGTGCCGGTCGCGCCGGCCATCGCGGGGTACGAGTTTCGGCGCGACGGGCCGGTCTGGCAACTCGCGTACGCCGGTGTGGTCGTGCACCTGCCCGACGCCAAGGGATTGCACGACCTGCACCTGCTGCTGAGCCACCCGGGCAGCGACGTGCCGGCGGTCGAGCTGCTCGACCCGGCGGCCGGGCCGGAGCTGGTGGCCGCCCGCCGGCTGGGAGCCGACCCGGTCCTCGACGACGAGGCGAAGGCCCGCTACCGGCGGCACCTGGCCCGCCTCGACGAGGAGATCGACCGGGCCGCCGCCCGCGATGACGACCTCAAGGTGTCCAAACTGGACGCCGAGCGGGGTGCACTGCTCGACGAGCTGCGTGCCGCAGCGGGCCTCGCCGGCCGGAGCCGCCGCCTGGGCGACGAGGCCGAACGGGCCCGCAAGACGGTGACCGCGCGGATCCGCGACACGCTACGCAAGCTCGACGACCGGCACCCGGCACTGGCGAGCCACCTCCGCGACGCCGTCTCCACCGGCACCACCTGCCGCTACCGGCCCGTCGAGCCGCTGCCCTGGCGGCTCTGAACCGACGGCCGGCGAGGGGCCGTGGGCTGCGCTCAGTCCTTGAGATCGGGGCCGGGTTCCAGGACCCGGGCAAGCCAGTCGGCCTGGGTGCGCCGTGCCGCGTCGGAGACGCGAACATGTGGGAACAGCGCCGAGAATCCGTGGAAGCCGCCAGCCCACAGGTGCAGTTCGGCCTGGCCGCCGGCGGCCCAGATCCGGGTGGCGTAGGCGACGTCCTCGTCGCGGAACACCTCGGCGGTCCCGGCGTCGATGTACGTGGTCGGCAGACCGGACAGGTCGTCCGCCAGTGCGGGTGAGACGTACGCGGAGACGTTCTGGTCGGGGTGCTCGCCGAGGACGCTGCGCCACCCGAACTCGTTCATCTCCCGGGTCCACACGCCGTCCAGCCCGCTGTACTGGTGACTGGAGGTCGTGTCGTTGCGGTGGTCGAGCATGGGGCACGACAGCAGTTGGGCGGCAATGGTCGGGGTGTTGCGGTCGCGAGCCATCAGTGTGACCCCTGCGGCTAGGCCACCTCCGGCGCTGGCGCCGGCCACGACGATGCGGGCCGGGTCGATGCCGAGATCCGCGGCGTTCTCGGCCACCCAGAGCAGACCGCGGTAGCAGTCGTCGACCAGGGTCGTGCCGGTTGCTTCCGGGGCGAGCCGGTAATCCACCGAGACCACGACGGCACCGAGCCGGTCGAGCCATTCCAGCGGAATGTCGATGTTCGAGAAGCGGTCGCCCCACATCATCCCGCCGCCGTGGATCCAGTAGACGCAGGGCGCGCCAGCGGCACGATCGGTGGGGCTGAGGATGGACAGCGGGATCGGCGTTCCGTCACCGGCGGAAACTGTGACCTCGCGCCGGGAGACCGCGCGGCCTTCCAGGTGGATATCGATCGACGGTTGGGGGACGTGGCGAAGCTGTTCGATCACCTCGGGGCCGAGGGGCGGCATGGGCGGCAGCTCAGTCAGGGGTACGAGCAACTCGGGGTCGATGCCGGGGCGGGGGAGGTTCATCGTGGATCCTTTCGCTGGTGCGGGTCGGGGTGACGGGGTGTTGTCTCCGGCTCAGAAGGTCGCCTTGCCCCCGACCGGCACGGCGTCGGTGTACGTCGAGTCGCCGGCCAGCAGTGGCTGAAGCTTCGCGACCAGGGCCTGCGCCTGTTCCCCGGCGAAGAACGCGCTGTGCGCCTCGGCGTTGGTCCAGCCCTCGATCACGTGGACGACGTCACGGTCGGTGGCCGAGCGGGCCACGAGGAAGACGAGGCAGTCGGGGTGGGGCAGGGACGGCGCGTCGAGCAACAGTTCGATCAGCTCGTCCGCCTTTCCCGGCTGAGAGGTCATGGTGGCCTGGAACCCGTGGTGGACAGTCATCGAAGTGACTCCTAATCGTCTAGCTCTTGCTGCGATCTCGGAAAACTGACACTTCAATAAAAGCATCGTCACCAGCGGAAACGTTAGACAGATGCTCTCTGGCCCTTGCCTGATTCTCTCGTTGTGACGAGCATCGGTCATGTGCTTCAATCGGGCCGTGTACCTCGACGAGCTGCGGACGTTGCTGGCCCGCCACGCCCACCCGGACATGCGCACCCCCATCGACGGGGTGCTGATCTCGAAGGTCGACCAGCAGACCGGGCCAACCACGTCGATGTCGGGCACCGTGCTGGCGCTCATCGCTCAAGGCGCCAAACACATGGCGCTGGGTGACCGCGTGTACGAGTACCGGGCCGGCCAGTACCTTGTCGCGTCGGTGGATCTGCCGGTCACCGGCCGGTTCACCCAGGCCAGTGCCGACTCGCCAGCACTGGGGTTCGGGCTGGTGCTGCATCCGGCCACGGTCGCCGAGTTGCTGCTGCAGGCGGCACCGGGCGACCTCCCACCCCTGTCCGGCGGAACGCCCTCCGGGATGGTGGTCAGCGACGCTCCCGACGAGCTCGGCGACGCGGTGGTCCGACTGCTTCGACTGCTGGACCGGCCCCGCGACGTCACGGTGCTCGCACCCCTGATCAAACGGGAGATTCTCTGGTTGTTGCTCAGTGGGGAGCAGGGTGCCGCAGTGCGGCAGCTGGGCCTGGCCGACAGCAGCCTCAGTCACATCGCCCGGGCGGTGCGGTGGATCCGCGACCACTACGCGCAGGCGTTCCGGGTGGAGGATCTGGCCAGGCTGTCCGGGATGAGCGTTTCGGCGTTCTATCGCAACTTTCAGGCGGTGACCGCGATGAGCCCGATCCAGTTCCAGAAGCAGATCCGGTTGCAGGAGGCCCGGCTCCTGCTCGCCACCCACCCCAACGACATCACCGGGGTCGGCATCCGGGTCGGCTACGAGAGCCCGTCGCAGTTCAGCCGCGAATACCGTCGCCAGTTCGGCGCGCCGCCCAGCCAGGACGCCACCCGTCTGCGCGGCACCAGCCGAACCGAGGTGCCGGCGGTCGTCTGACCGCATACCGACGCGCCAACGACGGACGGACGCCGCCACGGCTGTGGCGGCGTCCGTCGCACTGTCAGCGGCGGTTGTACTTGTACATGGTCAGGGTGCCGAAGATGAGGACGAAGCCGGCGCTCCACAGAAGCAGCCACATCGTTGCCGACGGGTCCGACTCGCCGCTCATCGCGCCCCGGATCGCGGCCACCAGCTGCGTCACCGGGTTGACCTTCACGAACGCCTGGAGCCAGCCGGGCATGGTGCTCGGCTCGACGAAGACGTTGCTCAGGAACGTCAGCGGGAACAGCACCATCATGCTGACCCCCATCACCGACTTCTCGCTGCGCAGGATCAGCCCGAAGAACGTCCACACCCAGGAGAACGCGAACGAGAAGATCACCAGCAGCCCGATGCCGGCGGCGGCACCGAGCGCCCCGCCCTCGGGTCGGAAGCCGAGCACCAGCCCGAGGCCCAGGATCACCAGTGCGGCGAGGATGTAGCGCAGCACGTCGCCGAAGATCATGCCGACCAGGGCGGCCGGGCGCCAGACGGGCAGCGTACGGAACCTGTCGAAAATGCCCTTCTCGATGTCGGTGTTGAGGCCGACACCGGTGTACATGGTGATCATGACGACGCTGGTCACCATGATGCCGGGCAGGAAGAACTGCAGGTAGTCACGCGGGCTGCCGGCGAGGGCGCCACCGAACAGGTACGTGAACATCAGCACCATGATGATCGGGAACGCGGTCACGTCGAAGAGCTGCTCCGGCACGTGCTTGATCTTCAGCATGGCCCGCCAGCCGAAGGTGATCGACGCGCCCAGCGCGCTCGGCCGGGGAGGTCGGGCTCCGGGCGCGAGGACGGTCGCCAGTGCCTCGGCGGACGGAACGTAGACGGCCGGCGCCCGTTCGGTGGTGGTGGTCGTGGTGTCGCTCATCGGGCTGCCTCCAGCTCGTCGTCGCGCTCGTCGGTCGGCACGGCGGGGTGGTCGGTCAGGGCCAGGAAGACCTCGTCCAGGCTCGGCTGACCGAGGGAGAAGTTGTCGACCACGATGCCGGCGCGGGCCAGGTCGCTGAGCACGCGGGCGGCCTGGGCGCTGGCGTCGAGGTCGGTGCCGGCCTCGCCGACGCGGGCGGTCAACGCCACCGGATCGGCGGCGAGCTGCACCGGCACACCGAGCGCCTCGCGGAGCACCCGTTCCGCGTCGGGGCGCTGCCCCGGGTCGCGCAGTCGCAGGTGGACGGTGCCCGAGCCGATCGACGACTTCAACTCACCCGGGGTGCCCTCCGCGATCACCCGGCCGTGGTCGACGACCGCGATCCGGCCGGCGAGCTGGTCGGCCTCGTCGAGGTACTGGGTGGTCAGCAGCACCGTCGTGCCGTGCGACACCACCGCCCGGACGATCTCCCACACCTGGTTGCGGCTTCGCGGGTCGAGGCCGGTGGTCGGCTCGTCGAGGAAGAGCAGATCCGGGGTGTTCAGGATGCTCGCGGCGATGTCGATGCGTCGCCGCATCCCACCCGAGTACTTCTTCACCTGACGGTCACTCGCCTCGGTCAGCCCGAACGCGGCGAGCAGCGCTGCCGCGCGCTCCCGGGCGGCCGGCTTGCGCAGGCCGAGCAGGCGGGCCAGGAGCACCAGGTTCTCCGTACCGGTCAGGTCCTCGTCGACGGAGGCGTACTGGCCGGTGAGGCTGACCCGGGAACGGACCTTGTCGGCCTCGGTGACCACGTCGTGCCCGAAGACCCGGGCCGAACCGCCGTCGGGTCGCAGCAACGTGGCGAGCACCCGGACGGCTGTGGTCTTGCCCGCGCCGTTCGGGCCGAGCAGGCCGTAGACGGTGCCGGCGGGTACCTGCAGGTCGATGCCGGCCAGCGCCCGGGTGTCGCCGAACGAGCGGGTGAGCCCTTCGGCCTCGATGGCCAGGCCGGTGGTGCGTCTACTCATGATTCTTACCTCTCGTGGTGGACGTGTTCAGGAGACGTAGGGTCGAGCCGCCCGGCCGTCGCGCAGCGCCAGGCCCCACCAGCGCAACTGGTCGAGCAGGGCGTCGACGTCGCGGCGCAGTTCGTCGGTGCACCGGGCGGTCGGCTCGCCGGCGAGCAGGTCGATCCCGACGACGTCGCGCACCGTCATCGCGTGCAGTGCGGTGAAGACGGTGCGGAGCTGGTCGACGGCGTGCCCGCCGGTGGACCGACAGCCGTACGACACGAAGCCGACGGGTTTGGCCTGCCACTCGTCGTACGCGTAGTCGATGGCTTGTTTCAAGGGTGCCGGGAAGCTGTGGTTGTACTCGGGGGTGACCACGACGAACGCGTCCGCCCGGCCCACCTCGCGAACGAACGCCCGGATCGGCGCGGTCGGCTCGGCGGGGTAGGTGGCCGGGAAGTCGTACCCGGTCAGGTCAACGACGGTCACCGCCAGGTCGTCGTGCCGCCCGGTCTGCTCGACGAACCAGGTGGCGAGGCGGTCGCCGACCCGCCCCTCCCGCGTGCTGCCGACGATCACGGCGATCCGTAGCGGCGTCATGGCCACCCCCCTTCCATTCTGAAGGCGCGAGGTGACAGCAGGCGCCCGCTAGATCTGATCTAGCGGGCGCGGTTTCGGGGCGGAATGTCGGTGGGATCGGCTTGACTGGGGTCGACGGACGGGGGAACGGGATGGCCCAGGTACGCATCGAACCGTGGCACGAGGACGACCTCGACCTGCTGCGGCAGCTCAACTCACCGGACACCCGCAAGCACACCGGCGGCCCGGAGACCGACGAGCAGGTGCTCGCCCGCCACGACCGGTACGTGCACTTCGCCGACACCGGGCAGGGCTGCATGTTCACGCTGGTGCTGCCGGACGGGGCGCGGGCGGGCAGCGTCGGCTACTGGGGTCGGGAGTGGCGCGACCAACCGGTGTACGAGCTGGGTTGGGCGGTGCTGCCCGCCTACCGGGGGATGGGGCTGGCCACGACGGCGGTGCGTGCGGTGGTGGACGTGGCTCGCGCCCGACGGGACCGGCGCTACGCGCACGCCTACCCCTCGGTGGACAATCCCGCGTCGAACGCGGTGTGCCGCAAGGCGGGTTTCACACTGCTCGGTGAGACCGGTTTCGAATATCCGCCGGGGCGGATGATGCGCGCCAACGACTGGCAACTCGACCTGACCGCCCCGCCGACAGCGAGCTGAGATCGGCGGGACGGCCGGCTGGCAGGCTCACCAGGGCAGCACGCCGTACCCGCCGCCGGCGTCCATCTGGTAGCCCCAGAGCAGCCCGCTCGGCCCGTCGGCCGGCAGCGTCGCCAGGTGCACGCTCACCTCGGCGCCCTGCTCCGCGGTACGGAAGCCGCTGTTGCCGTTGAAGTCGGTGGCGCAGTAGCCCGGGTTCGCCGCGTTCACTGTGATCGGGGTGTCCCGCAACTCCTTGGCGTACATCGCGGTGAGCATGTTCAGCGCCGCCTTCGACGACGGGTACGGCACGGAGGTCAACTCGAACAGCGCGCCGTCGGGGTCGGTCATCACCGCGATCGAGCCGACCTCGCTCGACACGTTGACGATTCTGGCGGCCGGTGCCCGGCGCAGCAGCGGCAGCAGCGCGTTGGTCACCGTCACCACCCCGAAGACGTTCGTCTCGTAGAGCCGGCGCATCGTCGCCACCGTCGTCTCGCTGGGCAGCCCTCGCGCGCCGTCGGCGAGGACGATGCCGGCGTTGTTGATCAGCACGTCCAGCCGGCCGTACTCCGCCTCGACCCGCTTCGCGGCGGCCGTCACCGACTCGGCGTCGGTGACGTCGAGCGGCACCAGCACCGCGTCCGCGCCGCCGTCGCGCAGCTCCCGTTCGGCTGCCCGACCCCGTTCGGCGTCCCGTGCGCCCACCAGCACGGTCATGCCGAGGGCGCCGAGCTGCCGGGCGGTGGCGAAGCCGATCCCCTTGTTGGCCCCGGTGATCAGGGCGATCTTGTTCGTCATGCCGTCGAGCGTGGCCGCGTCGGCGGTCTGCGGGGAGAGACGGCCCGAGGCTGGGACCGGTGGTACCACCCTGGCGGCCCGTAGCGGGGGCATGCTGGGGACATGACGAGCAGCGGCCTGCGGCGTGACGAACTGGCGGCGTTCCTGCGTACCCGCCGCGCCCGGCTGCGCCCGGCACAGGTCGGGCTTCCCGAGGGCGAACGCCGACGCACCCCCGGGCTGCGCCGGCAGGAGGTCGCCCAGCTCGCCGGCATGTCGATCGACTACTACATCCGGCTTGAGCAGGGCCGTGGGCCGCACCCGTCCCGGCAGGTGCTCGCGTCGCTGGCCCGGGCGCTGCTGTTGAGCCGGGACGAGCGGGAGTACCTGTTCCGGGTTGCCGGCGAGACCGCGCCGCCGGCCGGCGGGCCGAGCCGGGTGGTGCCACCGGGGCTGCGGCACCTGATCGACGCGATGACCGAGACCCCGGCATACCTCGTCGACGCCGCGTACCAGGTGCTGGCCTGGAACCGGCTGGCCACGTACTTCGTGGGGGATCTCGCGGCCGTGCCGGACGCGGACCGCAACATGATCCGCTGGACGTTCCGGCAGCCGGCGACCAGCAGTCACTGGAGCAACGCCGAGACACTCCGGTTCGTCCGCGGCACTGTGGCGGACCTGCGGGCCGCCTACGGCCGTTACCCGGCCGACCCGGCGATCCGTGAGCTGGTGACCGAGCTGCTGGGCACCTCGCCCCGGTTCGTTCAGCTCTGGGCCGAGCACGACGTCAAGGAACGCCGTCCCACAGTGAAGCGGGTGCCACACCCGGAGCTGGGGCCGTTGGAGTTCGAGTGCCGTGTGCTGCTGGTGCCGGAGACCGACCAGCGGATGATCGTCTATGTCCCCGAGCCCGGCTCGGCGACCCAGGCGGCGTTCCGCCGGATCGCCGAACGTGTCGGCTCCTGACCTCACCGAAGAGCGCCGTACCGCACAGTCATCACGATGACTGTGCGGTACGGCGCTCGCGGGAGCATCACCGCCGGAGAACCGGCGGTTCGGCTCAGTTGGGCAGGTAGGCGAAGGTGTCCGGGTTCGGGCCCTGCCGGCCGGCCTCGCCCTTGTTCAGCTCGGTGATCCGCTCCATCGCCACGTCGTCCAGCTCGAAGTCGAAGATCCGGGTGTTCTCCTCGATCCGCTTCGGGGTGGTCGACTTCGGGAAGATGATGTCGCCGCGCTGCACGTGCCAGCGGAGCACCACCTGCGCCGGGGTCCGGCCGAGCTGCTCGGCGATGTCGACAACCGTCGGGTCGCCGAGCACCTTGCCCTGCGCGATGGGCGACCACGCCTCGGTGAGGATGTTGTGCTCCCGGCCGTAGGCGCGGACCTCGTCGTTGGTGAAGTACGGGTGCGCCTCGATCTGGTTGACCGCCGGCACGACGCTCGCCTCGTCGGCCAGCCGCTGCAGGTGCGGCACCTGGAAGTTGGACACGCCGATCGAGCGGGCCCGACCGTCGCGCTGGACCTCCTCCAGCACCTTCCAGGTCGACACGTAGTCACCGTCGTACAGGGTCGGCAGCGGCCAGTGGATCAGGAACAGGTCGATGTAATCCATCTTCAGCGCCGCCAGCGTCGAGTCGAACGCCCTGCGGGCGTCGTCGGGGCGGTGGAAGCCGTTGTTCAGCTTGCTGGTCACGTAGACCGCGCCCCGGTCCAGGCCGGACATCCGTACCGCCTCGCCGACCTCGGCCTCGTTGCCGTACATCTCGGCGGTGTCGATGTGCCGGTAGCCGATCTCCAACGCGGTGCTCACCGCCGCGACGGTGTCCTTCGGCTCGATCTGGAACACCCCGAAGCCGAGCTGAGGAATGGTGGTGCCGTCGTTCAGGCTGATGTCGGGAATCGTGATTGCCACTGCGGCTCCTTCGCGTCTTCGTCTACCTGTCATCCATACCCGGGCAGGTGGACGGATCACCGCTCAACCCGGCGTGACGAACGCAACGGCGGATCGGTTCACCCGGTCGTGTCGAACAGCACCGGCCACGGCCGCGCCGCCGGTGTCGACGTCGACGGCGGCTCGGGCGCGGTGGGCTCGGCCAGCACGTCCGCGGCGAGTTGGCCGAACATCGCCGCCGCCGGGTGCGCGGACCGGTCCGGCCAGGCCGCCGAGGTGCGTTTCGCCAGCGGCGCGTCGACGATCGGCCGCCAGGCCATTCGGGGTTCCCGGCGGGCCACCGCCGCCGGTTCCACTGCCACCGCCCCGCCCGCCAGCACCAACCCGAAGAGGAACTCCGGGTTGCGGGCCGGGCGCACCCGGGTCGGGCGCCAACCGTGCTGCCGGCACACCGCCAGCAGGTGATCGTGCCAGCCGGGGGCGGTGGCGCGGGGCGCGGCCACCAGATCCAGACCGGCGAGCGACGCCAGCGTCACACCACGGCCGCGGGCCAGCGGCGAGGTGCGCGGCAGTAACACCCCCAGGGGTACGTCGACCGGAGTGCCGAAACGTAACCCGTCCGCCGCCACCGGGTGATGCACGAGCCCCACGTCCAGGGTCCGCTCGGCGAGCATCCGCACCTGCTCGGCGGTGGTCAGCTCGTGCAGCTCCACGTCCAGCCCGGGTGCCCGGGCGGTGAGCCCGTCCCACAGCGAGCGCAGCGTCACAGCGGGCGTCTCCGGTGGCACCCCGGCCCGCAGTACGCCCAGCTCACCGGCGCGGATCTGGGCCATCAGGCTGCGGAGCCGCCCCTCGCCGGCGAGCAGTTCCTCCGCCTCGCCGAGCAGCAGCTCACCGGCGGTGGTCAGGCGTACCTGGCGGCGGGAGCGGTCGAACAGCTCGACCGTCAGCTCCCGTTCCAGCCGCTGGATCGACTGGCTCAGCGGCGGCTGGGCCATCCCGAGCAGCTCCGCGGCCCGCCCGAAGTGCAGTTCGTGTGCGACCACCACGAAGTGCCGCAGGTGCCGGAGCAGGTCCACGGCCGGGACCCTACGCCAGCGCCGCCACGGCGTCGCTGGATACCGTGCTGGCGTGGACGTGGAGGAACGCATCGAGAGCATCTTCGCCGCCGTCGCGGTGAGGGCCAGCCTGCACGTCGTGGACCTGGACGCCGTCGACCTGAGCGGGCAGCCCGACGGCGGCCCGGCCGGCGGCAGCGAGGTCGGGGTGCGGGCCGACGAACAGGTGGTGATCGCCTCGATCTTCAAGATCCTGCTGGTGCTGGAGTTCGCCCGGCAGGTCGAGGCCGGTCAGCTGGACCCGACCGAGCGGGTCCTGGTCACGGCCGCCGACCGGCTCGGCGGGTGGGGTCTGGCGGGCTGCGTCGACGACGCCGAGGTGTCGCTGCGCGACCTCGCCTACTTCGCCATGTCGGTCAGCGACAACACCGCCGCCGACCTGCTGCTGCGCCGGGTCGGCCCGGACCTGCTGCCGATCCTCGCGGTCGAGCTGGGGCTGACCCGTACCCGCGTCCTCGGCGGCCCCCGGGACCTGGTCGAGGTGATGCTCGCCGACGTGGGCGCGCGCACCGACGCGGAGTTCGCCAGGATCTTTCCCACCCTGCCGCCGGAGCGGGTACGGGCCATGCGGGTCTTCGACCCCGCGCGCACCACGTCCAGCACGGCCCGGGAGATCACCCGGCTGCTCACGCTGATCTGGCGGGACGAGGCCGGGCCGCCCGCAGCGTGCGCGATGGTCCGCACCTGGATGGCCCGGCAGCTCTTCTGGACCCGGCTGGCCGCCGGTTTCCCGCCCGGCGTCCGGGTGTCCGGAAAGACCGGCACCCTGCCCGGGCTGCACCTGGAGGCCGGCGTCGCCGAGTATCCCGACGGCGGCCGGTACGCGATCGCCGTCTTCGCCCGTGCCGAACAGTTGGCCCCGCGCCGCATCGACGTGGACCTGGCGATGGGGGAGGCCGCCCGGACGGCCGTCGAGGCGCTGCGGGGTAACTGATTTACCGCCCGTCGGTGCGTCGGCGCACCGCCGCTGAGCAGGTCCGATATGCGGCGTCGTATCGGAGCCGACGGCCTTTGATCTTGGACCGGGGCCGGGTGGCGCTGGTTGGCTCGTGTCGACCGATCACCCGAGCACGGGGAGCAGATCCGCATGCCCAACCTCGACCGTCGCCGCTTCCTGCGCGACACCGCCGCCACCACCGCCCTGGTCTCCGCCGGTGGCCTCGCCGCCGGCGTCGCCACCCCGGCCCAGGCCGCGCCCCCGACCGCCGCCCCCGCGCCGACCGCGCGCCGCAAGGGCGCGGTCAGCTTCCGCTGGTGGGGTACGGCCGGCTGGCGCGTCGACATCGGCGACCGCACCGTCCTCGTCGACCCGTTCCTCAGCCGCATCGACACCGGGCTGTTCACCGGCCCGTTCAACACGCAGACCCGGCTGACAGTGCGCACCGACGTGATCGACCCGCGCGTCGACAGGGCCCTGACGGTGCTCGTCACGCACACCCACTGGGACCACTTCATGGACGTGCCGTACATCGCCAAGCGCACCGGCGCGCGGGTGTTCGGCACGCTGACCGCGTACCACCTGGGGTTGGCCTACGGGTTGCCGTCGACGCAGCTCAGCGCCGTCAAGGGTGGCGAGGTGCTGGACTTCGGGGACCACACCGTCGAGGTGGTCGGCTCGCTGCACAGCCGCAACCCGTCGTACTCGGTGGCCTTTCCCGGGGTGCTGGTGAACCCGCCGCCGCAGCCGGCCACCATCGCTGACCTGCCGGAGGGTGACACGCTGGGCTACCTGCTGCGGGTCGACGGAGGCCCGTCGGTCTACTTCACCGGGGCCAGCGACGTCGCCGAGCGGAATCTCACCGGCCTCGCGCCCGACGTGGCGATGGTGGCCATGCAGAACGCCACCACCACCGGCGACTACCTGCCCCGGCTGCTGGCCGGCCTCGACTACCCGAAGGTCGTGGTGCCGGTGCACTACGACAACTTCGAGACAGAGCTGCGGAACCCGCCGACTGTCGCCCCGACCGACCGCACCCGGCTGAACGAGATGATCGCGGCGATCCGCCGGATCTCGCCGCGCAGCCGGGTCCTGGTGCCCGAGTACGAGACCGCGTACCACTTCTGAGCAGCGTGGGTGGGGGTCGCAGGGCCGCGACCCCCACCGTGCTCAGCCGGCGGTCATCTCCGCCAGGGCCCGCACCGACTTCCAGTTACGGGTGGTGGCCACCACGCCGAGCTTCTTCTCCAGGTACGCGTTGGTGAACTTCGACCGGCCGTAACCGCCGTCGACGTAGTGCAGGAACACCTCCCGGCCGGTCACCGTGAACGACACGTTCTCGCCACCGGGCACGGCGAGCGCGTCCACCGTGGACTTCTCCGGCGCGGTGGCGAGGAAGGCCACCAGCAGTCGGGTCGGATCGTCCTCCCGGTCGGCGTACGGGTTGCCGCCGGCGATCGCCGCCAGCTCCCGGCCGCTGCGCACCAGCACCGGCACCGTCAACGCCAGCTCGTCGGTGAGCGCCCGCTCGATGCCGGCGGCCAACTTCTCCGCGTCGCGCACCGTGCTGCCGAAGGCCACGTTGCCGCTCTGCAGGTACGTCCTGACGTCCTCGTGACCGAGGTCGGTGACGATCCGGCGCAGGTCGGCCATCGCCAGCCGGGTGTTGGCGCCGACGTTGACCCCACGCAGCAGGGCGACGTAACGGGTCATGGTGCCTCCTCGGATGCGCGCCGACCGGCTCAGCGTAGGCCGCCCGGCCCGACCAGTCCCGTCTCGTACGCGACGATGACCAGTTGGGCCCGGTCGCGTACCGCCAGCTTGGTCAGCAGCCGCCCGACGTGCGTCTTCACGGTGGCCTGGCTGAGGTTCAGGTGCGCGGCCAGCTCCGCGTTGGACAGGCCCCGGGCGATCAGCGCCAGCACCTCCCGTTCCCGGTCGGTAACCCCGTCGAGCCGCCGGGGTAACGGCCTGGTCGGCTCCGGCCGCCGGGCGAACTCGTCGATCAGCCGGCGGGTCACCGTCGGCGCGAGCAACCCCTCCCCGGCGGCGACCACCCGGATCCCGGTGAGCAGGTCCGCCGGCGGGGTGTCCTTGAGCAGGAACCCGCTGGCCCCGGCGCGCAGCGCCCCGTAGACGTACTCGTCGAGGTCGAACGTGGTCAGGATGATGACCCGGGTGGCGGCCGTCGCCGGGTCGGCACAGATCCGCCGGGTCGCCTCGATGCCGTCCATCTCCGGCATCCGGACGTCCATCAGCACCACATCCGGCCGGTGCTGCCCGGTCAACGCCACGGCCTGCGCGCCGGTGCCCGCCTCGCCCACTGTGGTGCAGTCCGGGCTGAGATCGACCAGCAGCCGGAAGCTGCCGCGCAGCAACGCCTGGTCGTCGGCGATCAGCACCCGGATCACGCGGCCACCCGGTAGGGCAGGCTGGCTGTCACCGCGAAGCCACCGTCGGCGCGTGGGCCGGCGCGGAACTCCCCGCCGTGCAACGCCACCCGTTCCCGCATGCCGATCAACCCGTGCCCCTCCCCGCCGAGCAGGACCGGCCGCCGCCCGTCGTCGGTCACCTCCACCCGCACCTCGTCGGGCCGGACGGTCACCGTGGCCCGGCACTCGGCCGGCGCCGCGTGTTTCACCACGTTCGTCACCGCCTCCTGCACGATCCGGTACACCGCGAGGCCCACCGACTCCGGCACCGCGCCGGCCGGCTCCTCCCGTCGTACGTCGAGCTGCACGTCGACCCCGCCGATCGCCGCCTGCCGGGCGAGGGCGGGCAGCTCGTCCAGCCCGGGCGTCGGGGCGTACGGGCTGTCCGCACGCAGGACGCCGAGCACGCGACGCACGTCGGTCAGGGCGGTGCGGCCGGTCTCCTCGATGACCCGCAGCGCGGCTCCCGCCTCCCGGGGGTCGGCCTCGGCGACGTGGTTGGCGACGGCCGCCTTCACCACGATGAGGCTCAGCGTGTGCGCGACCACGTCGTGCAGCTCGCGCGCCACCCGCAACCGCTCCTCGGTGGCGGCCTGACGGACCAACTGGTCGCTCTGCCGGGCGGCGAGGGCGCGTCGCTCCCGGATCAGCCAGCCGATCACCCAGGCCGGCGCGATCATGACGGTGGCGTAGACGACAGCGCCGGTACGCGACCAGAGATCGCCAGCGGTCAGCACCAGGGCGACGCTCACCAGTGCGAGACAACCGGCGGCGCACAGCATCGACCGACGGGTGGGCGTCGACACGGCCACCGTGTAGAAGGCCAGGCCGATGGCGAACGCCGGCGCGGCGGCCGCGAAGTTGGGTATCACCCCAGTGATCAGGGCGACGGTGGCGACGGAGCTGATCGCCGCGGCCACCGTCACCGGCCAACGGCGGCGGACCGCCAACGGCAGCCCCAGGGCCATGCCGACCAGCACGGACACCCAGAGCGGCTCGTGTACGCCACCGTGCAACGGCGACTCCAACGCCGCGTACGGGCAGAGTGCCCCGCCCACGGCCAGCGCCAGCAACACATCCACTGTGTACAGGTCCACCGGCCGCATCCGTCGGGTCAACAGCAGAGCGGTCACCCGTCGAACGGTAACGGCCGGCCGGGCCGGCCGCGTCCACCCGCGGGTGGTCATCCCCGGGGACGACGTGCCGGCGCTGCCGGGCCGCCGGCTCCACCCCGGGGAGGGTTGGCAAGTGCCGGCCCCGGCACGACGCGCCGCACCCCGGCGTTCGGCACCGTAAACGGTCATGACCACAGACACGGTGACAGTGACGGGGTTGCGCGCGGTGTACGGCACCGGCACCCGGCGGGTGACGGCGCTCGACGGCGTGACCACCAGCTTCACGAGCGGCACGTTCACGGCGGTGATGGGCCCCTCGGGCTCGGGGAAGTCCACCCTGCTGCACTGCGCGGCGGGGTTGGACCGCCCGACCGAGGGGAGTGTCACGATCGACGGCACCCGCCTCGACGACCTCGGCGAGGACGAGCTGACCCGGCTGCGGCGCGACCGGATCGGCTTCGTCTTCCAGGCGTTCAACCTCGTGTCCACACTGACCGCCGCTCAGAACGTCGAGTTGCCGTCGCGCCTGGCCCGTCGCCGCCCGCCGGCCGGGGACGTCACCGCCGCCCTCGACGCCGTCGGACTCGCCGACCGGGCCGGGCACCGGCCGAGTGAGCTGTCCGGCGGTGAACAGCAGCGCGTCGCCGTGGCCCGAGCGTTGATCACCCGCCCGGCGGTGGTCTTCGCCGACGAACCGACCGGGGCGCTGGACAGCGCGTCCTCCCGGCAGGTGCTTCGGCTGCTGCGCGCGCTCGTCGACGACCACGGGCAGACGGTGGTGATGGTGACCCACGATCCGGCCGCCGCCGCGTACGCCGACCGGGTGCTTCTGCTCGCCGACGGCCGGGTCGTCGACGAGTTGACCGGCGGGATCACCGCCGCCGCCGTCGCGGCCCGGATCGCCGAGCGGGAGATCGTCGCGGAGTCGTCGTGCTGAGCGTCCGCCGCTCGGCCAGTGCGTTCGTGGCCGTCGCCATCGGGGTCACGCTGGTCGCGGCGGCCACCCTGCTGCTCGCCTCCGGCCGCCCGCAGGTGCCGGACCGGCTGGCGGGGGCGGCGGTCGTGGTGCGCAGCCCCGAGGCGGGCGCGTCGGCCGACCAGTTCGTGCCGACCCGGCCCTGGTCCGCCACCGTCGCGGCCGGGCTGGTCGGCCGGCTGTCCGGTCTGCCGGACGTCGTGGCGGCGGTGCCGGACCGCACCTTCTACGCGCAGCCGCTCGTGGACGGTCGACCCTCGGCCGCCGACAGCGGGCGGGAGGACGCCCGCCAGGGGCACGGCTGGTCCAGCGCCCAACTGGGTGGGCTGCGCCTCACGGCGGGCGAGCCACCCCGCCGGGCCGGCGAGGTGGTCGTCGACCGCGCGCTCGGGTTGGGCGTCGGCGCACCGGTCACCGTGCTGACCGCCGTCGGCCCCGAGCCGTACACCGTCACCGGTCTGGTCGACGGGCCCGGCGTCCACGTCGCCGACGAGGTCGCCGCCGCCCTCGCACCCGGCGTCCGGGCCATCGGGCTGGTACTCGCCCCGGGGGCCGACCCCGAGCGGGTCGCCACGGCGGCGCGCGGGGTCGTCGGCGGCGACGGGCGGGTGCTCACCGGTGCCGCCCGGGGGGTGCTGGAGCCGCCCGGCGACGCCCGTACCCGGTGGATCGGCATGCAGGTGCTCACCGCCACGGCGGCTCTCGCCGGCTTCGTCACGGTGTTCGTGGTCTCCTCGACTTTCGCGTTCACCGTCGCGCAGCGCCGCCGGGAGTTGGGTCTGCTGCGCGCGGTCGGCGCCACCGGCCGCCAGGTCCGCCGCATGGTGGGCGCGGAGGCGATCGTCGTCGGCGCCTCGGCGGGGCTGGTCGGCCTGCTGCTGGGCGCGGCGCTCGCCCCGGTGCTGGGCCGGCTGCTCGTGGAGGTCGGCTACGAACCGTCGACCTTCCGGGTCCGCTACGAACTCTGGCCGGTGGCGGTGTCGCTCGCCGCCGGGCCGGTGATCGCGGTGCTGGCGGTCTGGTCGGCGTCCCGCCGAGCGGCCCGGGCCCGCCCGTTGGAGGCGCTCCGCGAGGCCGCTGTGGAACAGCGACCGATCGGCCGGCCGCGCGCCGCCACCGGGACGGTGCTCCTCGCGGCGGGGGCGGCGCTCAGTGTCGGCACGGCGACCGCCGACGAGGCCCGGGTGGCGGCGCAGTACGCGCTCTACGCGGTGATGGCCCTGGTGGCCGGTGCCACAGTGCTCGCCCCGGTGGTGGTCGGGCCGCTGGTGCGGCTGCTGCGTTCCCCGGTGCGTCGGCCCGGTGGCGCGATCGGGATGCTGGTCCGGGGCGGGGCGTTGACAGCGACCCGGCGGACCGCCGCCATCGCCGCGCCGGTGCTGCTCACCGTCGCGTTCGCCGTGCTGGTGTCCGGAATGGTGCGCACCACCAGCGCCGCGTACGCGGCCGGTCGGGCGGACAACGTGAACGCCGGCTGGATCGTCGTGCCGGACCGTGCGCCCGGCCTGTCCGACCGGACCGTCGCCGCGACCGGTGGCACCGCGCTCCTGCCCACCACCGTCTACCGCACCGACCCCGCGACACCGCCGAAGGACCGGCCGCTGACGGCGCTGGGCGTGGAGCCGGAGGGCTTCGCCGCCGCGAACCGGGTACTCACCGTCGTCGCCGGCTCGCTGGACGACCTGACGGGCGACGACACCGTGGTGGTCACCGCGTCGGCGAACCTGCTGCCGTCCGAGCCGTACCCGGTGGTCTTCGCCGACGGGACGTCGGTGCCGTTGCGCGTCGTCGCCGTGGTCACCGACACCTCGATCCCCGGCGACCTGCTCGTACCCCGGGCCGTGGTGCGGGCGCACGACCCGTCGGCGCTGACCTCCACCGTGTACGTGCGGGACCGGATCGATCCGCCCGTCGGCGCGCGGATCCTCGACGTCCCGGGTTGGGCGGCCGAGGCGGACGCCGCCGAGGACCGTCTCGTCTGGCTCTTCACACTGCTGCTGATCGGGGTGTCGGCCGGTTACGGTGCCATCGCGGTGGCCAACACGCTGCTGCTGGCCGCCGCCGGCCGCGCCGCCGACCTGCGGCTGATCCGGATGGCCGGGGCGACCCGACGGCAGGTCATCTGGCTGGTCACCGCCGAGTCCGCACTGGTGGTGCTGATCGGCGCCCTGCTGGGTGGGGCTGTCGCGTTCGTCGGCCTGCTCAGCGTCCGTGCCGGCCTCGCCGAGCAGGTCGGTGCCCCCGTCGACCTGGTGGTGCCGTGGCCGGTGGTCGCCGGGGTGGTGGGGTTGTGCCTGCTGCTCGCGGTGCTGTCGAGTGTGCTGCCGACGTGGCGGTTGCTGCGTCACCGCCCCGCCCGGTCACCGGTCGGCGGATGACCGCGCCCCCCGAGGTGCCCGGCCGGCCGTTACCGTCCATGGATGCGATCCGCGCGCCCGGTCGGGCTGTTCCTCTCCGCCGTCGCCGTGCTGCTCTGGGCGTACGGCATGACCAGGTGGCAACCGCTGACCGAGCCGATCGGCCCGTGGTCGGAGCGGCTGCCGGGCAACAACGCCTACTGGGCGCGCGACCTGCGGTTCATGGCGATCATGGCGGTGTCGCTCGGGTTGGTGCTGGCCGGGCGCGGCCAGCTGCGGTGGAGCGGCCCGGCGGTGCTGCTGGGTGGCTGCTGGGTCGCCGCTGACGTGGCGATCGACCGGGTCGACCCGATCGGCGTCGACGCGACGGTGCTGCTCGCCGTCGGCGGTTGCGCCGTGCTCGGCGTGGTCGCGGCGGTTCCGCTGTGGTGGGAGCGCCGCCTGTCGTCGGCGCGCGAGCCTGGCCGGCCACAGCGGGAGCGCGGCGCGCCTGCGGCCACCGACCGGCGGGTGCTGACCGGCGCGGCCTGCGTGGCCGGGGTGCTGACGCTGGTGGCGGCCGCGATGGAGTCACCGACCGACCGGGAGCCGGAGCTGAACCAGGGCGCCCTGGCCACGGCGGCGCTGCTGGTGGCCGTGGCGGTCGGCGCCGGGCTGGCGGCGGCTCCGGCGCGGACCCGGGCCCGCGTCGTGTTGGCGGCCGGAGTCACGGTGGCCGCCCTGCTCGGGGTCGGGCTGGTTCGTGCCGCCGCGCCCGGTGAACGACTCCTGCCGGAGGCCGCGCTCGGTGCGGTGCTGCTCACCGGGGTCACCCTGCTGGCCTGGGACTGGCCGGGCGGCCGCCGGTCTGGTGGCACCACGGCGTGGCGGCTCTCATCGCGTTGGTGGGCCCGGTGGTGTTTCTGGTGGCCACTGCCGTCCCCATGATGATCGTGCTGCCGATCGGCGCGGCGTTCACCTCGTTGGCCGGCAACAGCCCGATCAACGCCGCCGACTCCGATCTGCTGCTCTCCCTGGCCGGGCTGCTCGCCGGGCTGGGAATGGCGGTGCTGCTGGCCCGGCCGAGCATCGACGACCGCCGGCAGCTCCGGTAGCTCACTCCACGACCGGCAGCACGACCTCGTTGCGGCGCAGGAACCACGGCTTCCACGGCGGGTCGAAACGCGCGTACCGGATGGCACCGGTGGGTTGCAGCCCGGCCGCGGTCACCGACCGGCCGAGCATCGTCGCCCGCTGACTGAACGCCTTCTCCGTCCACCGTCCGGAGAACCTCATCGCCGCCGCCAGCCGCGCCGCCACCGGGTGGATCCGCACCCGGGCGTCCACCGGCTCGGGCAGGGTGGCGGTGGTGAAGGTGGCCGGCATGATGAACTGGATCAGGTACGCCCCCGGCGACTCGCCCTCGACCTGGATCACCGGCACGGTCATGGCGATCTTCTCCGAGCCGCCGGCCGCCTCCGGACCGAGCAAACCCCGGGCCCGATTGGCACCGCCGATGTACGCGGCCAGCGGCCGGAACGCCTCGATCGGCGCCCTGGTGAACGACGCCTGGATCTGCATCTCGGCCACCAGGTGGGCCGGGTACCGACGCAGCTCGAACCCGGGGTGTCGGGACACCACCCGGTACGGCTGCTGTTCGGTCATCGCGCGGCTCCCAGGGTCTGCTGGAACCGACGCTACCGCCCGTGCGCGTCCCGCTCGGCCGAAGTCGGCTGCTCCGACCCGGGGGCGACGGCCCGGTCGGTCAACCGCCAGTACTGCCGTTTGTCGTCGTCGCGCAGCACCACCCCGATCAGACCCAGTTCGCGGCGCAACTCCCGGGCGTCGTCGCGGCGGTCCCGCTGGACCGCCCGTTCCCGGGCCCGCAGCAGCGCGTCCGCGCCGGTCGGCAACCCGGGCAGGTCGGGCACCCACAGCCGGTACGCCGACCGGTGCGGGTCGTCGTCCGCCCAACCCCAACCGTGCTCGCGGAACGCCGCAGCGAGTGCGGCGGCGGACAGGTCCGTCGGCTCCCGGACCAGTTCCGCGCCGTCGGCGTCGAGCAGCACCAGGTGCTTGTCGGCGAGGAAGACCACCCGGGTGTCGACCCGTGCGACGGTCCGGTTCTCGGCGGAGCGGCGCAGCCGGACCTGTGCCGCGTCGACGGTGACGATCAGCCGTTCGGCCGTGCCGATCCCGGCGACGACCAGGCCGGCCAGCACGCCCACCGCGATGGTGCCGGCGGTGGCCTGCGGCTCGGGCAGCCGGTCCAGCCACCGGACCAGGCCGCCGAACGGCACCCAGGGCAGTCGGGCGAGCCAGCCCGTCGTCGCCGCCAGGAGCCATCCGGCGCCCGCGCCGAGCAGCGGGAAGCCACCCCACAGGACCGCCAGCTCCAGCGGGCCACCGCTGACCACGGTGCGCGGACGGTGGTCGGCCGCGTCCATGATCAGGACACCTCGCGGCGCAGTGTCCGGAACAGGCCGGCGGCCAGCGGCAGAACCATCCAGACCAGCAGGGACACCACCAGTCGTCCCCACTGCTCGCCGGTGACGTGGCTGGTGAACAACGGCTCCATGGTCCGGCTGGTGTCCAGCCAACCGGCCGCACCCCGCAGGGGCCGGACCAGTTCGCCCAGCACCGACCAGAGGGTTGGCAGCAGCAGGTAGCCCACGATGGCCAACGGCGGGTTGAGCAGCAGCAGGCCGAAGGCGGCACCCATCAGCACACCGGCGACCTGGACGATCGCCGCGTTCACGATCAGCGCCGCGTCGAACCGCCAGGTGCCCGCGCCGCCCGTGGCGGACGCCACGAGCGTCCCGACGCCGGCGACTGCCAGGGTGACCAGCACGGAGGCGAGCGCGGCCAGCACCACCGCGATCAGCTTCGCGGCCACCACCCGCTCCCGCCGGGGCACCAGGGCGTACGTGGTGAGGGCGGTGCGCTGGGACCACTCGCTGGTGATCGACAGGATGCCCAGCACCGGCAGGAGCACGTTGACGGGCAACAGCGACGTGACGAAGAAGGTGAAGAAGGTCTGCTCGGAGTCCTCGGCGTAGATCAGCAGGAGGGTGACGATCGCGACGACGACGAGGCCGATGGTGATCAGCAGCCAGCGCCCGGCACGGGTGTCGGCGAGCTTGCGCAGCTCCACACCGGTGAGCCGGAGCAGCGACGGCCGGCGTACCGGAGGAAGCTGCCGGGGTGCGACGAGGCCACTGGCGGGCGCGGTGGTGGTGGTCATCGGACGGCCTCCTTGGTCGATTCGCCGGCGGTCAGGGTGAGGAAGAGCTGTTCGAGGCCGCCGCCGCTGGCGGGGCGCAGCTCGGCCAGCGCGACGCCGGCATCGGCCGCCGCCTGGCCGACCGCCTCGGCGTCGGCCTGCACCAGCAGGCCGTCGGTGCTGTCGGCGGCGGTCAGCCCCGCCGATTCCAGCGCCCGGAGCAGCGCCGCGCCGTCGCGGGCCCGGACCACCGTGCCGCCGCCGGCCAGCAGCTCCTTCTTGTCGCCCTGGGCCACGATCCGGCCACCCCCGATCACCACCAGCCGGTCCGCGACCGCCTCCACCTCGCGCAGCAGGTGGGAGGAGAGCAGCACGGTGCCGCCCCGGTCGGCGAAGTCGCGCAGCAGCCCGCGCATCCAGAAGATGCCCTCCGGGTCCAGGCCGTTGGCCGGCTCGTCGAGGATCAACACCCGGGGGTCACCGAGCATCGCCTGCGCCAGGCCGAGCCGCTGCCGCATGCCCAACGAGTACGCGCGTACCCGCCGCTTCGCCGCCACCGCGTTCAACCCGACCAGGTCGAGCTTCGCGGCGACCTCGCGCTTGTCCAGACCCATGGTGTACGCGGACAGCGTCAACGCCTCGCGGCCGGTGCGCCCGGCGTGCTGGGCGGAGGCGTCCAGCAGCACGCCGACCTCCCGCCCCGGGTTGGGCAGCTCCCGGTACGGGTGCCCGGAGACGGTGGCGCGGCCGGCCGTCGGTGTGGTGAGCCCGCAGATCATGCGCATGGTGGTCGACTTGCCGGCGCCGTTGGGGCCGAGGAAGCCGGTGACGGTGCCCGGTTCGCACCGGAACGACACGTCGTCCACAGCCGGGTGTGGCCCGTATCGCTTGGTGAGGTTCTCTACGACGATCATGTCGCCGAGCGTGCCGGAGCCGCCCGGCCATCCGCTGCGGCCACCGGTCGGTGCCGCGTCGACCTTGGTCGACCGGCGGGTCTCGACTTTGGTAGCTGGTCGTGTTGCCCGCCGGCTGCCTAGCATGGGCGGGTGACCAGCATCGCCGTTCCCGAGCACCCCTGGCTGCTGCCGGGGGAGCTGGTGGTGCCGGCCGAGCGCGTGCGGGCGCGGCCGCGCCGCACCACCCGCGACTGGGTGGTGGACAGCCTCGCCTTCCTGCTCGGGCTGCTCTGGGTGCTGTTGACCTTCGGGGACGCCTTGTCGCCCACCCCGGAGATAGCGATCCCGCTGCCGCACGACTGGATGCTCGGCGTCGACACGGTGCTCGGGCTGGTCTGCTGCGGGCTGCTCTGGGTGCGTCGGCGGTGGCCCCTCGGGCTGGCAGTGGCCACCCTGCCGCTGAACCTGTTCTCGATGGCCGCCGCCATCCCGCTGTTGATCATCTATTTCACCGTCGTGGTGCACCGGCGGACCGCCGTCGCGATCGCGGTCACCGGTGTCGGGTTCCTCACCAACCTGGTCTTCAGTTGGACCCGTCCGGACCCGGCGATGTCGTACTGGCTCACCGTGACCTGGGGCGTGGTGATCACCCTGGCCGTGCTGGCCTGGGGGATGTTCGTCCGGGCCCGCCGGCAGTTGATCGTGTCGCTGCGCGAGCGGGCCGAACGGGCCGAGGCGGAGCAGCAACTCCGGGTCGCCCAGGCCCGCCACCTCGAACGCACCCGGATCGCCCGGGAGATGCACGACGTGCTGGCCCACCGGATCTCGCTGCTCAGCCTGCACGCCGGTGCGCTGGAGTTCCGCCCGGACGCGCCGGCCGACGAGGTGGCCCGCGCCGCCGGGGTGATCCGGGGCAGCGCGCACGCCGCCCTTCAGGACCTGCGCGAGGTCATCGGGGTGCTCCGGGCCGAGGACGGCGGCGACGACGCCCCGGAGCCGCCCCAGCCGACCCTCGCCGACCTGCCGGCCCTGATCGCCGAGTCGCGCTCGGCCGGGGTGCGGGTCAACGTCAGCGACACCGTCGCCGAGGCGGAGAAGGTGCCGGCGGCGCTGGGCCGGGCCGCGTACCGGATCGTGCAGGAGGGGTTGACCAACGCCCGCAAGCACGCGGCCGGCGCGGCGGTGACCGTGGACGTGGCCGGCGGGCCGGGCACCGGGCTGAGCGTGGCGATCGGCAACCGGTGGCCGGTCGGCACACCGGAGGGCGGCACCCTGCCGGGTGCGGGCACCGGCCTGGTCGGCATCAGCGAACGGGTCACCCTGGCCGGTGGCCGACTCGCCTACGGCCGGGACGACAGCGGCGACTTCCGGCTGGCGGCGTGGTTGCCGTGGCCGGCGTGACCGGCGTGTCCCTCCGGGCCGGCCTGTCGTCCCCAGCCGGCCTGTCGTCCCCAGCCGGCGTGCCCTTCCCGGCCGGCCTGCGGTGACCGGGCCCTCCGAGGAGGTCGGCTCTTCCGGTGCGGCGGGGCCGGAGTCGGTCGTGCCGTCGGTGCGCGTGTTGATCGTGGACGACGACGCACTGGTCCGGGCCGGGCTCTCGATGATCCTCGGCGGTCTGCCGGACCTGACAGTGGTCGGCGAGGCGGCCGACGGTGGCGAGGTGCCGGCGGCCGTCGCCGCGTACGCCCCGGACGTGGTGCTGATGGACATCCGGATGCCCCGGGTCGATGGGCTGACCGCCACCGAGGTGCTGCGTGCCCAGCCGCACCCGCCGGAGGTGCTGGTGCTCACCACCTTCGACGCCGACGAGCAGGTGCTGCGGGCGCTCCGCGCCGGCGCTGCCGGTTTCCTGCTGAAGGACACTCCACCGGCGGAGATCGTGCACGCCGTGCGCCGGGTCGCGGCGGGCGAGGCGACCCTCTCCCCGACGGTGACCCGCACGTTGATCGCCCACGTGACCGCCGCCGTTCCCGGCCCGGTCGGCCCGGACCCGCGCCGGGAACGGGCGCTGCGGCTGATCAACGCGCTCAGCGAGCGGGAGCGGCAGGTGGCGGTCGCGCTGGGGCGGGGTCACACCAACGCGGAGATCGCGGGGGAGTTGTTCATGAGCGTGGCGACGGTGAAGGCGTACGTCTCCCGGCTGCTGACCCGACTGGAGCTGAACAACCGGGTCCAGGTGGCGCTGCTCGTGCACGACGCCGGCCTCGTCTGACGGTCCGTTCCGCGGAGGATCTGCTTACCGGGTACCGGAATTGAACTTTCGGCCAGTGCCCGCCGTACTCCTGACCGAGGATGTCGGTGCGGTGGGTCCGCCGTACCGCTGCCGAACTGCGGGAGGCCTGCCGTGCGAGTTGGTGAGCAGTCGACGGATCCCATCGATCAGGTGCTGGGTGAGGTGCCGATGCCGACACCGCTGACCCCCGAGGATGTCCGGCTCGCGGTCCGGGCGGTGGTCGTGCACACCGCCGAGGAGTGGCCGACCGGGCCGCTGTGCCGCAACGACGGTGCCTCCTATCCGTGCCGCCTGCATCGCTGGGGGCGGCGGGTGTTGGAGACACACGGGCTCAACGAGCGGCAGATCGAGGCGTTGATCCGGCATGGCAACCCGTTCGTGCACGTACCCTTCCCGTTCACGGCGACCGGGCCGTCGCGGCAGCAGGCCGCGCGGGTCGTCCCCCAGGGCGTACGGCCCACCGCTGCTGGCCGGCCGGTGACTCCCCCCGTCACCGCGCCGCGCTGGCCCCGGGCGAGCTGAGCGCGTTACCCCTCCGCCCACCTGACCCGGGGCGACATGACGTCGGCCCGACGCGGAGATTCCCCCTCCGCGTCGGGCCGACGTCGCTCTGGCCGGTCGGCTCAGTCGTTGCCGGCCCCGATGCCGCAGTCCGGTGCGGACCAGCTGGTCGTGTTCGAGCTGTTGTCGCTGTTGTTCTCCCGCCGCGAGTCGACGTGCACGTGGTCGTCGTGGTCGGGGTAGCCCGGCCCGTAGATCCCACTGAAGCCGTTGTTGCGGGCGTTGCGGGCGATCTGGCACAGCGAGGACGTCCGTGAGGTCACGTCGGCCGCGTTGCCGTACAGGTGTTGACTGTCGGACGCGCCGCCGACCTGGTTGTTGCAGGCGCGACTGCGGAAGCCGCTGGACACGTAGAGCGGCTTGTCACCGAGGCCCTTGCGTAGCGCCTCCAGCTTCCACATGGTGCGCAGCGCGTTCTGCTTGGTCTGGCTCGCCGACAGCGGGCCGCCGCTCCACCCGCTCCCGCCGCACCCGTTGTCCATCTCGCTGTAGCTGAAGTGCGCGGGCGTGCAGTCGTTGTCCTGGAGTTGGTAGAGCTTGGCGAAGGTCTGCGGGCCGGCGATGCCGTCGGCGCGCAGCCCGTACGCCTGCTGGAACCGCTTGACCGCGGCGGCGGTCTTGGGCCCATAACGGCCGTCGTTCTCCACGATGTCCCGGTTTCCGGCCCATCCGGCGACCCGGATCTGCAACTGCCGGACGTCGTCGCCGGAACGCCCCTGGGTCAGGGTGCGGTTCCAGGTGTAACAGCCGTCCGCGTGTGCCGCCGGTGCGGCGACCACCGTGGCGATTGCGGCCCCGGGCAGTGCCAGGGCGAATGCGACGGCGGCACGCTTCAAGGTGTTTACGCGCACAGAAGTCCTCCCGATAGGAGAGCGAATGGGGTGGCTCCGGGACATCGACCGAGAAGTCCCGTGATTTCCACCCTCGCACTGATCCGTGCCGTTGGCGGCGATTAACGAGAATCGTGCTCACAATCCGCTGTCCCTGGGTATTGCCTGGGAATTCAGCTGATTTGCGAAACAGCCATTTCCTGCCGATCGGCCTTTCTACGGTCAAGCACACCGAACGTCGCGTTCCGCCACACCGAGGGTGATGTTCCCAGGGTGGCGGCGGCCGGTAACGTCAGCCCGGGCGGCGGACTGGCGGAGGTGCGCGTGGCACGCGGTGGCGTCTTCTGTGTCGAGGGTCAGTGGCACCGGGATCTCAACGAGCGGGGCTCGGTGCTGCCCACCCTGGAGCTGCTGGAGCGGCTGGGCAAGATCCGCTTCATCCACAAGGACGCGGCCACCCGCGACGAGCTGTTCTACTTCCTGGACCGTTGGCTGCTCAAGCAGTACGCCGACCACCGCGTCGGCTTCTTCGCCATGCACGGCGAGCCGAGCCGGCTCTGCCTCACCGACTGGCAGTCGGTCGAGTTGAACGAGGTGGCCGAGCTGATGGCCGGCCGCGCCGAGGGCCGGCGACTCTATTTCGGCAGCTGCTCGGTGCTGCGCGCCTCGGACGCGGTGCTGCGCGAGTTCCTGGAGGTCACCGGAGCCGCGCTGATCTGCGGTTTTACCCGGGAAGTCGACTGGGTCGAATCGGCGGCCTTCGAAACGGTTCTGCTCGACGTGCTCGCCAACGGCCAGCGCCACAACGCCGCCGAGCTGCGGATGGGCTCCGCCCACTGGGCGCCGCTCGCGTCGTACCTCGGTTTCCGGGTGATCTACGCCAACGGTCGGGCCTGGCGTCCGTCCGGTCGTCCCCGGGTGCCCACCCAGGCGGTGCACCGCGCCCCGGCCCGACCCCGCTGACCCGCCGCCGTCGCCGCGCCCGCCCCCTGGTAGGAACGGGGAATGGCACGCAGCATCGCAACGAACACCCGGATCGACCGGGACGGCCTGCTCGACTTCCTCCGGCCGCGGCACCGCGTCCTGCTGATGACCACCCGGGCCGACGGGCGCCCGCAGTCCTCCCCGGTCTCCGCCGGGGTCGACGGGCAGGGGCGGCTGGTCGTGTCCACCTACCCCGAGCGGGCCAAGGTGACCAACATCCGCCGCGACCCCCGGGTCTCGGCCTGTGTGCTCAGCGACGACTGGAACGGCCCGTGGGTGCAGATCGACGGCACCACCGAGGTGCTGGACCTGCCCGAGGCGCTGGAGCCGCTGGTGGATTACTTCCGCAGCATCTCCGGCGAACACCCGGACTGGGACGACTACCGGGCGGCGATGGCGCGCCAGGGCAAGTCGCTGATCCGGGTCACCATCGACGCCTGGGGTCCGATCGCCACCGGTGGCTTCCCGGCCCGCCTCGCCGACTGACCAATGCCGGCCGGCACCCCGTCAGTACGCGACGGTGAAGCGGGCGTTCTGGTGTCGTGGCTGTTCGATCTCGTCGACGATCGCCACCGCCAGGTCCTCGTAGGTGAGCACCGAACGGCCCTGACTGTCGGTGACCGGCTGGTCGGTGCCGGTGCGGTAGTGCCCGGTGCGGGCGCCGGGGTGGAACTCCAGCGGGGGCGGCGAGACATACGTCCAGCTCACCCCGTCGGCGGCGGTGCGGTAGTAGTCCAGCGCCTCCGCCTGGCCCAGCGCCGCGTCCCGGTACTCGGCCGGGAAGTCCGGTTCGTCGAGGATGCGGGTGCCGCCCGGGGTGAGCAGGGTGGACCCGCCGCCCAGGTGGATGATCCGCGGTGCGGCCGCCATCCCGCGCAGCGCGGTCACCAGGTTCTCCGCCGCGTCGCGCCACAGCTCGCGTTCGCCGCCGCCGATCGCCACGACCAGCGCGTCGGCGTCCGGGGCCAGCTCCCGCACACTCCGTTGGCTGGTCGCGTCGCCGGTGACCGTCCGCACCCCGGCCGGCAGGTACGAGGTGGCCTCCGGGCGGCGGACGGCGGCGATCACCCGATGCCCCCGGTCGGCCGCCTCGGCGACGACCCGCGAACCGGCGGTGCCGCCCGCGCCAAACACGACGATGGTGCTCACCGGGTCAGGTTAGGCAGTGGGCCGACCCGGTGTCGGTGGAACGGCGAACCGTCAGTCGACCAGGGCGGCGTAGACGAGCTGGCGCAGCTGGGAGCGCAACGGGTAGGTGCTCGACGGCATCAGCTGGGTGAACAGCAGGGCAGTGATCTCCTCCGCCGGGTCGACCCAGAACGCGGTGCTGGCTACTCCGCCCCAGTAGTACTCGCCGACGCTGCTCGGCAACCGGCTGGGGATCGGGTCGTCGACCACCGCGAAGCCGAGGCCGAACCCGATCCCGTCCAGGGTGGTCTCGGCGAAGCCGCCGGTGGACAGGGTGCCCAGGTCCTGACCACCGGGTAGGTGGTTGCGGGTCATGAGCCGCACCGTGCGCGGCCCGAGCAGCCGGACGCCGTCCAGCTCCCCGCCGCGCAGCAGCAGCGAGGTGAAGCGGTGGTAGTCGGCCGCGCTGGAGATCAGGCCACCGCCGCCGGAGAGCAACGCCGGCTTGCGGAACGCCAGCGACCCGAGGCTGTCGTAGCGGACGGCCCGGCCGCTGCGCGGATCCGGTACGTAGAGCGCGGCCAGCCGCTCGGCCTCGTCGCCCTCCACCCACCAGCGGGTGTCGGTCATGCCCAGCGGGCTGAAGATCCGGTCCGCGAAGAACGCGTCCAGGCTCTGCCCGGAGATCACCTCGACGAGTCGGCCGAGCACGTCGGTGGCGACGGAGTAGCCCCACGCCGTGCCGGGCTGGAACAGCAGCGGCAGCTTGCCGAAGGTCGCGCTGGCGCTGGCCAGGTCCACGTCCGCCGGCGGGTACAGGTCATAGCCGGCGGCCCGGTAGAGACCGTCGACCACCGAGGTCTGCAGGAAGCCGTACGTCAGGCCGGCCGTGTGGGTGAGCAGGTGCCAGACCCGGATCGGCTCCACCGCCGGAACGGTGTACGGCTTGAGCGTCGACCCCTTGGAGTAGACCCGCAGGTCGGCGAACTCGGGCAGCCAGCGGCTGATCTCGTCGGTCAGCTCGAACCGGCCCTCCTCCCACAGCATCATCGCCGCGACCGAGGTGACCGGCTTGGTCATCGAGTAGATCCGCCAGAGGGTGTCGGCCTCGACCGGCGCGCCCGACTCCCGGTCGCGCAGCCCGTACGTCGAGGAGTGCGCCACCTCGCCGCGGCGGGTGACCACCACCTGCCAGCCGGACAGCCGGCCGTCGTCGACGTACCGGCCGAAGTGCTCGTCGATCCGCGCCAGCCGCGCCGGGTCGAAACCGATCTGATCCGGGTCCATGCTCCGAGCCACACTCACGTCGCCGAACCTACTCGCCGGTACAGCGGCGTCGGAAGGGGGCCGGCACCGGCCCGCCGTCCGTCGGGCGTCGGCGGTGCCCACTAGCCTGGCCGGATGCCGGAGTTGACCGAGGACGTGACCTTCCGCAACGACGACTGGTACGGCGAGGAGCTGACCGACCGGCACTTCGTGGGTTGCGAGTTCTTCGGGGTGGACCTGACCGAGGCGGTGAGCAGAGGCGCGGTCTTCACCGGGTGCACGTTCGGCAACGTGGCGTTCAACGCCTCCCGGCATGTCGACTCCGCCTTCACCCGGTGCGTCTTTCGGCGGTGCAACTTCTTCGAGGCCGAGTTCACCGGCTGCAAGCTGGTCGGCAGCACCTTCAGCGAGTGTGATCTGCGTCCGTTGACGGTGGACGGCGGCGACTGGTCCTTCGCCGCGCTGCCCGGCGCCGACCTGCGCGGCGTTCGGCTGACCGGGGTGCGCATGCGCGAGGTGGACCTCACCAGGGCCAATCTGACCGGTGCCACCGTCACTGGTGTCGATCTCTCCGGCGCCCAGCTGACCAACGTCCGGCTCGGCGGCGCCGACCTGCGGGGCAGCGATCTCACCGCGCTCGACCCGACGGTCGTCGAGCGGGCCGGTGCCGTCATCGACGTCGAGCAGGCCGTGACCATCGCGCAGCTGCTCGGTTTCCGGATCGGCTGACGCGTAAGGCGGTCGTGGGCTGCCGAAGTGTCAGTCCGGGCGGGCCATGTTGTCCGACAGCGTCCCGTTGTGGGCTGGACACGTCCGGCCGTCCGGATCTAGCGTGTCGTCCACGCCCGTGTAAACGTGAATCGGCCCACAGTGGACGGTGTGGTCCGCCGCGGTCCAGGACGGCCGGGCGGTGGAGTTGGAGGGGTCGGTGGCGGACGAAGACCGCACGCGGGCTGGTTCGAGGGCTGGCGACGCGCCGCCGAGGCACCGTCCGCGTGCCACGACCGCCGGATTCACCCGCAGCGTGCTGCGCCGCGCCCGGCAGCGGCGGCGCTGGGTGGTGGAGGGAACCGCCGTACTCGTCGGCCTGGTGCTGCTGATCTCGTACCTCAGCTTCTGGTCCGGGCCCGAGCCGGACGACCAGGTGGGTCCGGGCGGCGGCTCCGCCGGGACCGGCCGTTCCCCCGTTCTCCCGGCCGCGGACGGGCGCACCGGTGAGGCGGGGCCGGCCACCCCCGGTCTGCGCCCGCGCCAGCGCCCGCCCTCACCGGACCCGACACCGTCGACCAGCCCGCCCGCCCCGCCGCCGCCACCGGCCAAGCCCGGTGCGCCGGCGCTGTCGGTGAGCCGGGAGGAGATGCCCGCCTCCGTCGACCTCACCGCCGTGGGCGCCCGGGACTGGGTGCACTGGGGGGAGGACGGCGGCGGGTCGACGATCCGCAAGCGCTCCGGCTCCGGCGAGATCGTCGACGGGGGAGGCGCCGGCAGGCGGGTCGGCTGGGACGGCAACCAGGAGTACGTGCGCTGGTCCGACGGCACACCGAACCGGTCGACGAACGGCACCTCCAACGGTGTCTACACCTGCGGTGCCGGCAACGGGTTCAGTCTCGCCGTCGCCGGCAGCGGCGGGCCGCGCACGGTCCATCTCTACGGCGGCATCTGGATGGCACGCGGGCGGCTGGAAGCGCGGCTGTCCACCGGCGGGCCCGCCAGCACCGCGCGACTGGAAGATCCCTACACCAGTCAGAGCGCCCAGTTCACCATCCGCTTCACGCTGCCGAAGGGTGCTCGCCTGTTGCTGAAGTGGACCGTAGAGAAGGTCTTCACGCAGCACTGCGGAAACGTCGGCCTGCAGGCCGTGGCGGTGCGCTGACTGACCGATCCATCGTCGCGCGGGCGGCGGCGGGACAGTTTGTCCGTCGCGGACCGTCGAATGCGACGTAACTTTCTGCTGTCCCCATCCGACCATCCAGTGTGGAGGCAGCGGAAATGAGCAGCAGCACCGCCCACCGCGTCCGTCGTGTCGCTTCGTCCGGCACCGGTGAAGCGTCCGGGGAGGTTCTTCGCGACATTCCCCTGCCGCCGTACGTGACGGGCGAGGACACCCAGTTCGCCGTGCGGGCGGTGGTGGTGCACGCCCCCCGGCGGTGGTCCGGGGGTGTGGTCTGCCGCAACGATGCCAGCCCGCACCCGTGCCGCCTGCACCGCTGGGGCACCCGGGTGCTGGCGCTGCGCGGGCTGCGGGCCGCTGAGATCGCCGCGCTCATCGAGCGGGGCGACCCGACGGCGGTGGTCCCCCCACCGGACCGTCCGGCCTGAGCGCTCGCCGGGCCGGGAGGCGCGGACGCGCCTCCCGGCCGTCGCTCAGCAGGTGATCGGCTTCACCCAGGCACACTCGACGCCCTCCGGGGTGCGCGGCGTCTCCGGCACCGCCGGCGCTGCCACCCGGGCCGCCGACGTCTGTCCCTCGCGGAAACCGGCCAGCGTCACGGCGATCTGGTCCTCCAGCGACTTCACCGACGCCGTCAGGTAGTTGTTCAGCAGGATGGAGAACGCCAGCAGCCGACCGTCGGCGCTGGTGACGTACCCGGAGAGCCCGGAGACACCGGTGAGGCTGCCGGTCTTGGCGTGCACGTTGCCCGCCGCCGGGGTGCCGGCCATCCGGCTGCGCAGGGTGCCGCCGACGAACCGCTCGGGCTGGCCGGCGATCGGCAGCGCCGCGTACCAGGTGGCGAACCATGGTTCGGCGCGGACGGCGCTGAGTAGGTCGACGAACTCCGTCGCCGGGACGAGGTTGCGCCGGGACAACCCCGAGCCGTCCCGCTGGCGCAGCTTCCCGGTGTCCATCCCGGTGTCGGCCACGTACTCGCTGATCGCGGTGAGGCCGGCCGTCCACGTTCCCGACCCGGAGAGCACCCGACCGATCTCCTTGGTCAACACCTCGGCGTGCCCGTTGTTGGAGAGCTTGAGGAACGGTGTCATCAGCTCGCCCAGGCTCATCGAGTCGTGTCGCGCCACCTGATCGGCCGCCTCCGGGGTGGGCTGGCCGAGCACGGTCCGGCCGAGCACCCGGACGCCGTGTCGGTGCAGCGCCGCCCGGAACACGTCGGCCGCGTAGCCGGTGGGTTCCCAGACGGTGACCCAGTCGCTGGCCGGCTCGTCGCCGACGGCGATCTGACCGGTCACCACGACGGTGTTGCCGCCGTGTTCGCGCTCGATCGAGATGGAGGTCTCGCCGCTGCTGACCGTCTCGGCGCGGTTGTCGATCCGGACGTATCCGGTGGCGGGGGTGGTGGTCACCACCGGCGGGGCGCCGGCCCGGTCGGCCGGCGCGGCGTGCACGATCACCGTGCCCGCGTCGTAGTCGGTGTCCGGGGCGACGGTCAGCGCGGAGACCGGGGCGGCGTAGTAGTAGGGCTCGTCGTCCCAGGTCCAGTCGGGGCCGAGCCGGGTGCGGTCGTAGCGGGTGTCGTCGGCGACCAGGTTGCCGGTGACCACCCGTACGCCGTCGGCGGCGACCTGCGCGGCGAGCGCGTCGTAGTCGGCGGCGAGCATTGTCGGGTCGCCTCCGCCGTGCAGGTAGAGGTTGCCGGAGAGCAGGCCCGCGCGACGCTTGCCGCTGGCGCGGACGTCGGTGGTGAAGCGGTGACCGGGACCGAGCAGCTCAAGGGCCGCGGTCGAGGTCAGCAGCTTGGTGTTGGACGCCGGGATCAGCCGGCGGTCGCCGTTGCGGTCGTAGAGCGTCTGCCCCGTGCCGGTGTCGACCACGACCACCGAGGCCTGCGCGCCGCTCAGCCGGCTGTCGGCGAGGATCGTGTCGATGGTGGCGCGCAGCTGGGTCGTCGCCGGGGTGGGCGACTCGGCCGTGGCGCCGGGCGCGGCGGCGGTGGCCGCGATGGCGACCAGCGCCAGCAGCGCGAGGGCCCGGGGAAAGTGACGACGATGCATGTGCTGATGCTGCCACGGAGATATTCGCCGGAAAAGATCCCCGGGCGAAAGATATTGCCGTAGCTGACTATTTCGGCCCGCCGACCGATTTCTCGTGACCACCCCAGTAGTGCCGCTGCGCCCCCATCAGCAGTGGTGCGACCAACGCGGCGAGCGCCCCGCCGAGCAGCGGGAAGACGATGAACACCCAGAGCTGCCGCAGCGCCACGCCGCCCTCGAAGACCGCCGGGCCGAACGCGCGGGCCGGGTTGACCGCCGCACCGGTGAGCGTCACGCCCACCAGTTGGGTGGTGGCCAGCGCCAACCCGATGGCCAGTCCGGCGGTGCCCGGATTCTCGCTCCGACTCGTCACCACCAGCACGACCAGCACGAAGAGGAAGGTCAGGACGACCTCCAGCACGGCAGCGCCGCCCCGGTTGATGTGCGCGCCGTAGCCGTTCGCGCCCAGGGCCCCGGTCTGGTCCGCGACGTCACCCCATCGGGTGAGCGCCCACAACACGAAGGCCGCGATGGTCGCGCCGACGAACTGCGCGATCCAGTACGCCACCGCCCCGAGTAACGAGATCTTTCCGGAGAGCAGCACACCGAGCGTCACCGCCGGGTTGACGTGGCTGCCGGAGAGTGGGCCGATCGTGTAGACCAGGGCCACCATCACGAACCCGAAGGCCAGCGCCACCACCACCACGCCGCCCTGGACCCGGGCGGCGACCGCACTGCCCACGCCGAAGAACACCAGCAACAGTGTGCCGAGGAGTTCGGCCGCGTACCGACGGAAGTCGCTCATTCACTCAGCGTAGGTGCAGGTCAGGCGGTCATTGCCGAAAGTCTGTGATCGGCGCGACGGCCGAACGCGGGCACACCGGCGCCGACCACGGTGTTGCACACCAGGTGGACACCCACTCAGCGGACGTCGTGGTGATCGGCGCCGGTCAGGCCGGCCTGAGTGCCGGCTACCACCTGCACCGGACCGGTTTCGCCCCCGGCAGTGGCTTCGTCATCCTCGACGCCGACAACGGGCCCGGCGGCGCGTGGCAGCACCGCTGGCCGACGCTGGTCTTCGACAGGGTGCACGGCTTCCACGACCTGCCCGGCCTGCCGCTCCCGCCCGCCGATCCGCACCGCCCGGCAGCTGAGCAGGTCAGCGCCTACTTCGCCGCGTACGAGAGGGCCTTCGACCTGCCGGTGCGGCGGCCGGTGCGGGTCCGGGCGGTGCGTTCCCGCCCGGACGGGCGGCTGGACGTGCACACCGACCAGGACCGGTGGATCGCTCGGGCTCTCATCAACGCCACCGGCACCTGGACGCGGCCGTTCTGGCCGCACTACCCGGGCCGGTCGACGTTCCGGGGACGGCAGCTGCACACCGCCGACTATCGGGGGCCGGCCGAGTTCACCGGCCTTCGCGTGGTGGTCGTCGGCGGCGGCACCTCGGCCGTGCAACTGCTCGGTGAGGTCTCCACCGTCGCGGCGGCCACCACCTGGGTGACCCGTCGACCGCCGGAGTTCCGCGACGAGGAGTTCGGCCCGGAGTTGGGCCGCGCCGCGGTGGCCCGGGTGGACGAGGCGGTACGGGAAGGCCGCCCACCGGGAAGCGTGGTGGGCGTGACCGGGCTGCCGGTCACCCCCGAGGTACGCCGACTGCGCGAGCGCGGTGTCCTCGACCGGCTACCCGTGTTCGACCGGATCACACCCGACGGGGTGGCCTGGGCGGACGGGCGGAACGTGTCGGCGGACGTGATCCTCTGGTGCACCGGCTTCCGCGCGGCCATCGACCATCTCGCCCCGCTGGGCCTACGCGCGCCGGGCGGCGGTATCACGATGGACGGCACCCGGGTCGTCGCCGACCCGCGGGTTCACCTGGTCGGTTACGGCCCCTCGGCCAGCACGATCGGCGCCAACCGGGCCGGCCGCGCGGCGGTCAACGAGATTCGCGCGTGGCTGGCCCCGGCCGCCGCTCTCCACTGATCCGGCTCTATTTGACGGATGGTCCGCCAGCGGGCACGGTGGGAGTGACGGGGCCGTCAGCTGCCCCGATCTGATGCGACGGCGATGACCGTTCGCCCCTCTGTCGCCTCCCACGCGTGCTCGTACGCGGGCCCGACTGTCCGGTCCGTGCCGTATCCGACCGCGAGCCGAGAATCCACGAGGAGTTCCACTCATGCTCACCATGACCGATAACGCCGTGCTCGTCATTCGTGACCTCGCCAATCAGCAGGACGTCGCCCAGGACGGTGGGGTGCGAATCGCCGCCGACGCCGAGGCCGGCTCGCTCACCGTCGAGCTGGTGCCCGAGCCGGTGCAGGGCGATCGGGTGGTCGACAACCAGGGCGCTCGGATCTTCCTGGACGAGGACGCCGCCGAGCTGCTCGGTGACGCGTCGGTGGACGCCACCGTCGACGACGAGGGCGTCATCCAGTTCGGCTTCACCGAGAGGCAGTAGCACCAGAAGCTCACCGCAACGGGCGTCCCCGCTGCGGTGGACCCTGCCCGGGGTGCCATCTCGGCGCACCGTCGCCGGCCGGGTGCAACAGCGTGTTCAGCACGTGGGCCAGGTGGTGCGAGGTGCTCCACGCCGCCCAGTTGGCGGTCGAGCCGGCGCCGGCGCCCCTGCGGGCGCGGCGCAACAGCTCATGGTCACCCCAGGAGAAGGCCGCCCCGGTGATCGGCCAGTGTGGCGCCGACACCAGCGTGCGACACAGGTCGGCGAACCGGTCGTCGCCCCGGCCGCCGCGTCGCGCCCAGCGGTAGATCCACCAACTGCCGTCGTCGGTGTACCGCACCGTCGGCAACCGGTCGCCGGGATCACCGGTGCCCGGCACCGCCGGGTGGACGCCGTAGTCGCCGTAGTCGACCCCGGCGTCGGCCAGACGTCGCCACAGCTGCCAGTCCCAACGGTCCAGCTGGACCGGTTCGTCGGTGGGCAGGCGGGACAGCGTCGGCGGCATGCCGCCCGCCGCCACCGTCACCGACCGCCAGGCGTGTCGGCGCGCCCAGTCCAGCAGGCGGCGGATCCGGGGCTCGGCGGCCCGCACGTCCGCCGGGCAGCACACGTCCCCCGCGTCCACCAGCAGGTCGCACTCCTCCGGGGCGAGGTCGGTGAACCGCCAGATCCGTTCCACAGCGGTGGTGCTCGCGTCCGGCCCGGCCCGGTCCTGGCCGGCCCGCAGCCGGATGAGCGCCCGGCGGCCGTACGCCCGCGCCGCCGCGCCGTGCGCGACCAGCCGGTGGTCGCTCTCGGAGAGCCCGATGACCGGCACCATCGGTACGCCCCAGCGGGTCAGCTCCGCCTCGGGAATGTCGGGCAGCGCGCTGACGTCGATGGCGGGCAGCAGCCCGGACGGCAGTCGGCGCATGGTGTCCATCGTGGACCTGTCGATCGTGCCGATCTCCAGGACCGGGGCGACCAGCTCGGCGTACGCGGGATCGAGGTGGCTCAGGGCCTCAAGCTCGCCTCGTCGGTTGGCGAGGATGGGGCGGTAGAGCGTTGCCTCCGCCCGGCCCCCGTGGGCGGGCACCATACTTCAATTTAGCCAGGCATGCGCATGTCTCACAGGGGTGTAAGTCGGAATTCGGCTGCTCGACTGTCGGTTCGGCGACTACCATCCACCGGTGCTCACGCCAATTCACCGGTACCGATCCGACGACGAGGACAGCGCGCGGTGGACCGGTTTCCCGTTCCGCGACGGCGACATCGTGATCAGCACCCGGTCCAAGAGCGGCACCACCTGGATGCAGATGATCTGTGCGCTCCTGGTGCTGGGCACCCCGGATCTGCCGGCGCCGCTGCCCGAGTTGTCGCCGTGGCTGGACTGGTTGGGCGAGCCGCGCGCCACGGTGTACGACCGGCTGGCCGCCCAGCAGCACCGGCGGTTCATCAAGACGCACACCCCGCTGGACGGGGTGCCGCTCGACCCCCGGGTGCACTACGTGGTGGTGGCCCGGCACCCACTGGACATGGCGGTCTCCCTCTATCACCAGGCCGCCAACCTGGACCGGGCGCGGCTGGCCGAGCTGACCGGCCAACCCGCCCCGGCCGGGCCACCGGGTGAGCGGCCCCCGGTGCGGGAGTGGTTGACGAGCTGGGTCGACCGGGAGGTGGAACCCCACTCCGAGCTGGATTCGCTCCCCGGGGTGCTGATGCACCTGACTGACGGGTGGTCCCGCCGGCACGAGCCGAACATCGAATTGGTGCACTACGACGACCTGCTGGCCGACCTGGGCGGTGAGATGCGCCGGCTCGCCGACCGGTGGGGCATCACGGTCCCCGACGCGCGCTGGCCCGCGCTCATCGAGGCGGCCACCTTCGGTCGCATGCGCGAGCGCGCCGACCAACTGGCACCGGACACCCTCGGCGTGCTGCGCGACCGCCTGGCTTTCTTTCGCCGAGGAGGCTCCGGTCAGGGACGCGACCTGCTGGACGAGCCCGCGCGATCCCGCTATCAGCAACGGGTCGCCGCGCTGGCCCCGCCCGATCTGCTCACCTGGCTGCACCGCTGAGTCGTCTGAGCGCACCGGTGCGCGAAAGAGCGCACGGCGCCGCTCGACCGTGGTCGGAACGTCGCCGCGCTCTGGCCGTCTCCCACCACCGCAGCCGTTCGGCGGTACGCCGGCGGGGACCTGGCTCGACCGGCCCTTCGTGCCGGTCCGCGCTGTCGATCCCCGGTCCGCGCGCATCCAAACCCTCTGACCGTGGGGAATTCCACCATCTGCGACTCCCGGCGTGGCGGGCCGCCGGACGGGGTATGGGCGTGGGCATGGAGCATTTCACTATCGCGACCGTCGCCGAGAAGAGCCCGGATTTCCGGCGGGTGCTGTGGACCGGTGAGCACACCCAGCTGGTCATCATGACCATTCCGCCGGACGGGGAGATCGGCGAGGAGGTGCACGAGGGCATCGACCAGATCCTGACCTTCGTCAGCGGCGTCGGCGAGGCCCGGGTCGCCGGGGCGAAGCGGAAGGTCGCCGCGGGTGACCTGGTCGTGGTTCCGGCGGGCACCAAGCACAACTTCGTCAACACCGGCCCCAACCCGCTGGTGCTGTACACGGTCTACGGGCCGCCGGAGCACGCCGACCAGGCGGTGCACAAGACCAAGGAGGAGGCCGACGCGGCCGAGGCGGCGGGCAAGGACGAGCCGCCGACCGAGTGAGGCGCCCGGTCTGATCCGGCCTGATGCGGGTACCCCCGGCGGGTGGAGCAGCAGCCGCCGATCTCCGACTACGGGTTCCTCTCGGACTCCCGTTCGGGTGCCCTGGTCGGCAAGGACGGCTCGATCGACTGGTGGTGCCCGCACCGGTTCGACGGGTCGGCCGTGTTCGCGCGGCTGCTCGACCCGGACGCCGGCCACTTCCGGCTGGCGCCGGTAGGCGTCGGCGGACCGGGCCACCGGGTGGAGCGCGCGTACCTGCCGGACTCGCTGGTGCTGCGGACGGTGCACCACACGCCGCACGGCAGCGTGGCGGTCGTCGACGCCCTCGCCGCCGACATGGGCGCCCGCGCCCACGAGTTGGGCAAGAACTCACCAGCCGTGTTGATCCGGGTCGTCAAGGGGCTGTCCGGGCGGGTGCGGATGGGGCTCGACTTCGCACCCCGCCCGGAGAACGGCCTGCTCACGCCGTACCTGCACGACCAGCCGGACGGCGGCGTGCTGGCCAGCGCCGGCCCGGTGGTGCTGGTGTTGCGCGCCGAGGGTCTGCACCTGCGGGCGGGCACCGACCGGGTGACCCACGAGTTCGAGGTCTCCGCCGGTCAGGTGATCGGGATGGACCTCGCGTTCGGTGAGGCGTACGGCGAACCGCCGGCCCGACTGGACCCGCTGGCCGCCCTCGCGGAGACGACGCAGGCGTGGCAGGCGTTCCGGGAGACGCACGGGTACTCCGGCCGCTACCCCGAACTCGTCAAACACAGCGCGACGGTGCTGACCGGCCTCACGTACGCCCGCAGTGGCGCGGTCGCCGCCGCGCTGACCTCCTCGCTGCCGGAGCAGATCGGTGGCGATCGGAACTACGACTACCGCTACTCGTGGTTGCGGGACTTCTCGTTGACGATGCGGGCGCTCTGGGTGGCGGCCTGCCCCGAGGAGACGTCCCGGCTGTTCGCCTGGGCGACCCGCTCGATCGGCCGGTTCGGCGATGAGCCCGTGCCGGTGCTCTTCGGGCTGGAGGGCGAGCGGGACCTTTCCGAGCACCACTGCGACCACCTGCGCGGTTACCGGGGAAGCCGGCCGGTGCGGATCGGCAACGACGCCTGGCGGCAGCGCCAGCTCGACGTGCCGGGTGAGGTGATGTCGGCGGTGTGGCGGCTGCGCGACTATCTCGGTGCGAACTTCGAGGTCGAGTTGCGGGAGATGGTGCTCGGGTTGACCGAGCAGGTGGCCGCGACGTGGCAGCTGCCGGACCGGGGCATCTGGGAGACCCGCGACGACGAGCGCCACTACCTCTCGTCCAAGGTGTCCTGCTGGCTGACCATGGACCGGGCGGTGGGGCTCGCCGACCGGCTTGGTGATCAGGCCGACCCCCGTCGCTGGGCCACGGTGCGTGACGAGATCCGCGAGACCGTGCTGCGCGAGGGGTGGAACGACCGGATCGGGGCGTTCACCGGCGCGTTCGGGTCGGCGGAGCTGGACGCCTCGGTGCTCGCCCTGCCGGTCACGCACTTCCTGCCGGCCACCGACCCCCGGATGCGCTCGACGATCGCGATGGTCGAGCGCGAGCTGGGCACCGAGGACGGTCTGCTGCGACGCTGGACGGCCGACCCGGCCGGCTTCCTGCTGTGTTCGTTCTGGCTGGTGGAGTGCCTGGTGATGACGGGTGAGCAGCAGCGCGCCGAGGCGCTCTTCGAGCGGGTCTGCGGGTACGCCAACGACGTGGGGCTGTTCAGCGAGCAGATCGACCTGGCCACCGGGATGCAGCTGGGCAACATGCCGCAGGCGCTCTCGCACATCGGGCTGATCAACGCGGCCTGGCGGATCACCCAGCCGGAGAGCTACTGATCCGTCGAATCCTGCAACAGACCTGCAAGCGCCAGGCATTGACGCTGATGGTTGGACAGTCCTAGCCTCGAAGGTGCGGGAAAGCCCTTTCCCACGGCTTTGATCCCGCTTCACCCCGCTTCGGATCCGGGCGTCCGACGGGGCCACACCGATCCCGTTCAGTGCCGCACGCCGCGCCGACGCGTCTCGGGCGCGGCGGGAGCACAGGGATCACCACCACATGCGTCAAGGAGGACACCTGTGCAGCAAAGACGACTCTCCGGCCGCCGACCACTACTGCTGGCGGTGGGTGCCGGGGTGACCGTGGCGGCCCTCGCCGCCGGCATGACCTCGGCCTTCGCCGCCACCATCTTCAGCGACGACTTCACCGACGGCGACACCTCCGGCTGGTCCAAGTCCGGTGGCACCTGGACGGTGGACGGCTCGGGGGTGCTCAACCAGTCCAACGCCGGCAGCGAGCTGGCGCGCCAGTTCGCCGGCCAGACCAGCTGGACCAACTACTCCGTGCAGGCCCGGGTCAGGCCGACGAGCTTCGGCTCGTCCAGCGCCCTGGTCGGGCTCGCCGCCCGCTCCTCCAGCAGCACCAAGATGTACCGGCTGGCCCTGCTCGGCTCCGGCCGCGCCGAACTCCAGGCGGTCAACGGCAGCTCCGTCACGGCGATCGGCTCCGCCTCGCTCGGCGTCGGCACCGGCACCTGGTACACCCTGCGCATCGAGACCAGCGGCAGCACCATCCGCGGCTTCGTCAACGGCACCCAGATCGCCTCCGGCAGCAACAGCCTGGTCGGCGCGGGCCGGATCGGCCTGGTCACCGCGTACGCCAGCGGTGGCTTCGACGACGTGCTGGTCGACTCGTCCGGCGGTGGCACCCCGACCACGCCACCGCCGACCACCACCCCGCCCCCCACCACCCCGCCGCCGGCTGGCTGGCCGACGCCCACCGCCAGCCAGAAGGTGGACGCGACCATCCCGGTGTCCGGCACCTTCGACGGCGGCCTCAAGCGTTACTACGGCATCGGTGACGGCGGGCAGAGCGAGAGCCAGGACCCGATGTTCGAGTTGGCCGCCGGGGCCACCCTGCGCAACGTGATCATCGGCGCGCCGGCCGGTGACGGTGTGCACTGCGAGGGCAACTGCACCCTGATCAACGTCTGGTGGGAGGACGTCGGCGAGGACGCGGCGACCTTCCGCGGCGGCACCACGTACACCGTCGACGGCGGTGGGGCCCGCTCCGCCAGCGACAAGGTCTTCCAGCACAACGGGTCGGGCACCGTCTACATCAAGAACTTCCGGGTGGAGAACGCCGGGAAGCTCTACCGGGCCTGCGGCAACTGCTCCACGTCGTACCAGCGGCACGTGGTGATCGACAACGTGATCGTCCGGAACACCGACGCGATCGCCGGCATCAACACCAACTGGGGCGACACCGCCCGGTTCACCCGGATCACCATCGTCGGTGACCCGGACCGGGAAACCTCGATCTGCGTGAAGTACAAGGGCGTGCCGAAGGGCAGCGAGCCGACCGAGATCGGCGAGGGCGCTGACGGGGTCAACTGCCTCTACTCACCATCGGACATCACCTACCAGTAGGCACCGTGCGTCGGCACCCCGCGGTCCGCGGGGTGCCGGCTCTCAGGCCAGCACGGGTACGCCGGACACGTCGACGGTGTCCGGATACTTCAGCCCGGCGCCGGTGTTGAGCACCACCACCCGTTCGCCGGCCCGGATCCACCCGCCGGCGCGCAGCTGCCGCGCCGCCGTCAGGCAGGCCGCACCCTCCGGGCAGAGCAGCAGCCCCTCCCGACCGGCGAACTCCCGCAGGTCGGCCAGGATGTCCGCGTCGTCGACGGCGACGGCAGTGCCGGACGACTCCCGCAGCGCCGCCAGGATCAGCTCGTCGCCCAGCGGGGCCGGCACCGTGATGCCGAACGCCACGGTGTGCGCGTCCGCCCACGGCTGCGCCCGATCCTCGCCAGCCGCGAACGCCCGCACGATCGGCGCGCAGCCGGCGGACTGCACGGCCACCAGCCGGGGCAGCTTGTCACCGATCCAGCCCAGCTCGCGCAGCTCGTGCAGCGCCTTGTGGATGCCGATCAGGCCGACACCCCCACCCGTCGGATAGATGATCACGTCCGGCACCTGCCAGCCGAGCTGCTCGACGATCTCGTACCCCATCGTCTTCTTGCCCTCCAGCCGGTAGGGCTCGCGCAGCGTGCCGGCGTCGAAGATCGCCCCGTTCGACTCCGCGATCAGCTCGGCCACCCGCCTGCCGGCGTCGCCGATCAGCCCGTCGATCAGGCGCAGGTCGGCCCCGGCGGCGACGCACTCGCGCCGGCAGATGCTCGGCGCGCTCAACGGCATGACGATCGTCGCGCCCATCCCGGCCCGCGCGGCGTAGGTGGCCCAGGCCGACCCGGCGTTGCCGTTGGTGGGCATCGCGACCCGCTCGACGCCCAGCTCACGGGCCCGGCTCACGCCGACCGCGGCGCCCCGGGCCTTGAACGAGCCGGTCGGGATCAGCCCTTCGTCCTTGACCATCAGGTCCGCGATGCCGATCTCGGTGCCGTACGCCGGGGTGCGCAGCAGGGGCGTCCAGCCCTCGCCCAGCGTGGTGACGTGCCGGGGGTCGGCGACCGGCAGCAGCTCCCGGTAGCGCCACAGATCGGCCGGGCGCAGCGGAAAGCGTTCCGGGGTGACCGCCTTCGCCACGGCCGGCAGGTCGTAGCGGGCGAGCAGCGGCGATCCGCAGTCGCAGAGGTTCTGTAGCCGGTCGGCGGCGTGCTCCTTGCCGCACCGCGGGCAGTCCAGGTGGGTCAGGTACACGTCGCTCCTCGCGTCAGACCGTGTCGATGCCCAGCCAGCGTCGGCTGCGCCGCCCCGGCTCGTAGACCGAGTCCAGCCGTTTGGCGACCACGCCCGGCAGGCCCTGTTCCTGCCCGGCGCGCAGGGCCTCGTCGCCCGCGCCCGGGAACCACGGCGGAGTCTGCCAGTGCGCACCGGCCAAGGCCAGCCCATCGAGCAGCTCCCGGCGTTGCGCGTACGGCACGTCGACGCTGCTCACGCCCTCCAGCCAGAGCAGGTCGACGAGCAGGTACTGGGCGTCGGCGGGCACCCGGCCGCCGGTGCTCGGGCGGATCGGACGCACCCGGCCGGCACCGTCGATGCGCACCAGCACACCGTCGAGCACCGCCTCGGTGGGGGCGAGCGCCTCGGCCATCGCGCGCAACCACGGATATCCGCCGGTGATGTCCTCGTCGGTCTCGGAGAGCAGCCGCAGCCGGCCGCCGGAGACGTACGCCATCGCCCGGACGCCGTCCCAGCGCAGCTCGTACCCCCAGGCGGCGCTGTCGCGGGGGAGCCCGGCGGCGGGCGTGGCGTGCATCGGCCGGACCAGGTCCGGCATCGCCGTCCAGCCCGGTGGCGCGGGGTCGGTGCGACGGACCATCCAGTCCCGCCCGCCGGTGGCGAACAGCACGTAGCGCCCGGCGGTCCGGTCACCGGCGAGGGTCACGATCACCTCGTCGTCGCGCCACTTCTCGCAGTGGTAGGTGCCCCGGTCGTGGATCAACATCCGGCCCCCGCCGTACTCACCGGCGGGAATCTCGCCGGCGAAGTCGAGGTACTCCATCGGGTGGTCCTCGGTGTGTACGGCGAGGTGGTTGCGACCCGGATCGCGCGGCAGCCCGCGGGGCACCGCCCAGGACGCGAGCACCCCTTCGTGCTCCAGGCGCAGGTCCCAGTGCAGGCTGCGGGCGTGGTGCTGCTGGATGACGAAGCGGGCGGCGTCGGGGCCGGCCGACGGCGGGCCCGGCGGCACCGGCTCGGGTGTGCGGGCCGCGTCCCGCCGTCGCCGGTACTCCCGCAGCCGGTCGGTCACACCCGCATTCTCCGACAAAACCGACCGGTGCGCTGGACGCCCCAGTGTCCGGTTCACTCGGCGGTCGGGGGCGCGGCGGGGTAGAACGGACCTCATGGACCTCACCGACCAGCCCACCGCCCTGCTCCCCGGTGACGTGCGGATGCCCCTGCTCGGCTTCGGCACCTGGCAGGCCACCGGCCAGGCCGGGTACGACGCCGTGCTGGCGGCGCTCGACACCGGCTACCGGCACCTCGACACCGCCACCGTCTACGGCAACGAGCGGGAGGTCGGCCGTGCGGTGCGCGAGAGCGGGCTGCGCCGGGAGGACGTCTTCATCACCACCAAGCTGCCGCCCAACCAGGTGGGCCGGGAGCGGCAGACGCTGGAGGCCAGCCTGGAGGCGCTCGGCGTCGACCACCTGGACCTCTGGCTGATCCACTGGCCGCCGAGGTCGCCGGCCGACAGCATCCCGCTCTGGCGGGAGCTGATCGCCGCCCGGGACGAGAATCTCACCCGGGCCATCGGCGTCAGCAACTACAGCACCGCGCAGATCGACGAGCTGATCCAGTCCACCGAGGAGAACCCGGCGGTCAACCAGATCGAGTGGAGCCCCGCGCTGTACGACCGGCAGCGGCACGCCGAGCACCGGGACCGGGGTGTGGTGCTGGAGGGGTACAGCCCGTTCAAAACCAGTGACCTCAGTGACCCGGTGCTGGTCAGGATCGCCGCCGCGCACGGCGTCTCGCCCGCGCAGGTGGTGCTGCGGTGGCACATCGACCACGAGATCGTGGCGATTCCGAAGTCGGTGACCCCGGAGCGGATCACCGCCAACTTCGACGTCTTCCACTTCTCGCTGACGGCGGAGGAGATGCGCGACATCGACGCGCTCGGCGAGGCCTGATCGGCGGATTCCTTCAGCGGATGACCCGCCGATGAAGGGTATCGACATCGACGTACATGACGGTATAGCGTGCCCGTCATCACGATCGTCGATCCGTTCGTGCCCGCCGTCGCTGGAGGATCGCCATGACCCGATCACCATCCGTCCGTCTGCGCCGCCGTGGGGTGCTGGGCATCCCCGCCCTGCTGGTCGCCGCGCTGACCGTCGTCGCCCGGCCCGCCCCGGCCAGCGCCGCGCCGAAGGCCGAGTGCCTCGCCGACCTGCTCGCGGACGCCTGATGGCGACGATCCCCTGGCTGGTGGACGTGCTGCGCGGCGCCGGGGTCCAGGTCGTCGTCGAGGGTGACTGGCTCAACCGGATGCGCCCCGGCTCCTTCGACCCGATCGGGGTGCTCTGGCACCACACCGCCTCGACCTCGAGCGCCAGCAACCCGCACCCGGCCCTCGGCATCTGCATCAACGGCCGGTCCGACCTGCCGGGGCCGCTGTGCCAGGCGCTCGTCGACTACAACGGCGTCTTCCACGTCATCTCCGCCGGCCGCTGCAACCACGCCGGGGTCAGCGGCGGCAGCGGACCGATCCCGTCCGGGGACGGCAACACCCTGATGATCGGGTGGGAGATCGACTACAACGGCGTCAACCAGGAGATGACGGCCGCGCAGTACAACGCGTCGGTCGCCGCCACCGCCGCCGTGCTCACCCGCCTCGGCCGGGACAGTAGCTACGCCCGGGGCCACCGGGAGACCAGCACCACCGGCAAGATCGACCCGTCCTTCATCGACCTGAACGTCATGCGCGCCGACGTGGCGGCGAAGATGGCCGGCGGCGCCGCGTGGTCCTCCACGGTGGACAACACCACCAGCGGTCGGTTCACCGCCAGTGCCAACTGGGGCGTGTCGTCGTACTCCAGTCAGCGCTACGGGGCCGACTACCGCTACGCCGAACCGGTCGCCGCCAGCGATGTCGCCTGGTACCGGTTCAACGTCCCGGCGGCCGCCAACTACCGGATCGAGGCCTGGTGGCCGGCGAACTCGGGCTACAACAGCGCCGCCCCGTACATCGTCGCCACCAGCAGCGGCAACCAGACCGTCCGGGTCGACCAACGGGCCACCGGCGGGCAGTGGCGCGTCCTCGGCACGTTCGCCCTGCCGGCGGGCGACGCCAACCGGGTCGGTGTGAGCCGGTGGAGCAGCTCCAGCGGCCTGGTCATCGCCGACGCCGTACGCCTCACCCGCGTCTGACCTCCGACGCGGCCCCGCCGGGCTTGATCCACTCGTCTTTCAGAAGTCGGGGCATCCCACGTGCGAGGATGCCCCGACTTCACGGAAGCCGAGTGGATCTCCGCAGGGTGGGAGCTGAGCTCTGGGCACCGACGAGGCATGCGCCGAAGGCGTACTGGACGCCAGCGACCTCGAAAAGGTCAAGCCTGCGCGCACGCCCTGACTCCTCCCGGTGCACCGCTTCCGTTTTGCGGTGGGGGCGCGACCGGATCGTCACGCCCCCACCGACAGGTCAGTTGCGGGAGCAGGTCGCCCCGTTGAGCGAGAAGCTGCTCGGCGACGAGTACGACCCGTTCAACGTCCCCTGGTAGCCGAAGCTGGCAGTGCCCCCGGGTGCGATGGACCCGTTGTGGCTCACGTTCCGGGCCGTCACCGCGGACCCGCTCTGGCTCACCGTGGCGTTCCAGGCGTTGGTGACGCTCTGCCCGCTGGGCAGGTTGTAGTTCATCGTCCAGCCGTTGATCGCGCTGGACCCGGTGTTGGTGATCTGCACGTCGGCGGTGAAGCCGTTGTTCCACGAGTTCGCCGTGTACTTCACCGCGCAGCTCGCGCCACCACCCGGCGGCGGGTTGGTCGGCGGCGGGTTGGTGGGGTTGCCGCCGCCGTTGACGTTGGCCGAGAACGACGTCACGGCCAGGCCGACGCCGCCCTGCCACGGCTCGAAGCCGGCCTGGATGCTGGTCAGGTACCAGGAGTTGGTGATCGCGCCCCGGTTGCGGGTGTCGTTGATGAAGTCCAGCACGCTGAAGTTCAGGCTGGAGATCGCCGACTGCGCCACGTAGGAGATGACGTTGTTGGAGCCGTTGCTGCCCCGCCAGACCTCCCAGGTGCGGCCGGCCAGGTTCGTCGTGCCGACCACCGAGCCGATGGGCTGGATCGGGCCCTGCCGGTTGAGCCAGATCATGATCTCCATCTGGTTCACCCCGTCCCGCTTGGGCGACGGGTCCAGCCAGATGTCGTACGACGCGTTGTAGGTGGCGCCGCTGACGTAGCGGTAGGAGATGCTGCTGGTGGCGCTGCTGATCTGGCTCACCTGGATCGGCAGGTTCGTGCCGGGGGAGCAGTTGGTGTAGTGGCAGCCGAAGAACACCGAGGGGTACGCGGTGGGCGCGCCGTTGGTGGGGCTGCTGCCGTTCAGGGTGGTGATCTCGAAGCCGCTGCTGGTGACGTTGATGCACTGCTGGGCGGTGGTGCCCCAGCGGTTGTTCTGCACGACGTAGCGGCCCTGGATGGTGGTCGAGCCGTACTGTTCGCAGATCAGGGTGTCGGCGGAGGCGCTGCCGCCGAAGGTCACGGCCACCAGGGAACTGGCGACCAGCACCCCGGCGACGGCCAGGGCCCGAAGTTGACGTTTCATGACGCTCCTTGACTCGGCGCGTGCCGGGCGCCGGATGTGGTGGGTCGTGCGGGAGCGCTCCCACGCTCAACGACACATTTACATGCCTGAAACTGACGCGCAACCGTCGGGATTGAACTGGCAAATTGTGAGGATTGCCATCCCCGCCTTACGGCCGGCGACGGACGGCCGGCCAAGCGGCACGGGTCGCCGACGAGCGGTGGGGTGCGGGCCGATTGGGCCTGGTGTGCGCCGATCGCTCCGAGTAGCGTGTTGCCTCCAACGCGTGCCGCTCCCCCTCCGGAGGCGTACACCACCATGGGTGGCTCCCCCCTGCGCATCCTCGTCGTCGGCGCGGGCATCGCCGGCCTGTCCGTAGCCCGGGCGCTGCGCCTGGCGGGCTTCCGGCCCGACGTCACCGACAAGCTGCCACCGGGGGAGTCCACCGAGACCGGTCTCTACCTGCCCGGCAACGCCGCCCGCGCGCTGCACCGGCTCGACCTGCACGACCCGGTCCGGCCGGTCGGGCAGGTGATCCACCGGCAGCGGTTCTTCGACGCCGCGGGCGCGCAACTCTGCGAGGTCGACCTCGACGCCCTCTGGGCCGGCGTCGGCGAGTGCCGGGCGCTACCCCGCGCCGACCTGCACCGGGTGCTGCTCAGCGGTGCCGGCGGCGCCGTCCGGCACGGCGCCGAGGTCCGCACCCTGGACCTGCTCCCCGGTGCCGTCGGCGTCACCTTCACCGACGGCACCACCGGTGAGTACGACCTGGTCATTGGCGCCGACGGGCCACGCTCCTCGGTCCGTGCGCTGGCCGCGCTCGGTGGGCCGCCGCGCCCGGTCGGGCAGGTGGTCTACCGGGCCGTCCTGCGCGACGGCCCACCGGTCACCGAGTGGACCGCACTGCTCGGCCAGCGCTCCGGGTTCCTGATGGTCCCGATCGGTGCCGGGCGACTGCACCTCTACGCCGACGAGGCCAGCACCGAGGAACCCGCCGACCCCCTCGCGCGGCTGCGGGACCTCTTCGCCGACTACCGCGGCCCGGTGCCCGAGGTGCTGGCGGCGCTCGACGAGGTGCACGTCGGGATCACCGACGAGGTGGAGCTGGGCCGTTGGCACCGGGGGCGCGTCCTGCTGGTCGGCGACGCGGCGCACGCCACCGCGCCGACGCTGTCGCAGGGCGCGGCCATGGCGTTGGAGGACGCCGTGGTGCTGGCCGAGTCGCTGCGCGCCGCCAACAGTGTGGAGGCGGCGCTGGTGGCGTACGAGAGCCGTCGCCGCCCGCGTACCCGATGGGTGCGGGACCGGACCCGGGACCGCAACCGGACCAGGGACGTGCCGCCGGCGCTGCGCGACCCGCTGCTGCGCGGACGCGGCGACCGGATCTTCGGGGAGCACTACCGGCTCCTGCTCGGCCCGCTGTAGGCCCGTTGTAGATCGTGTCACGCCACCCCACGCGGCGCTGCGACCTGCCGGGGACTATCCTCCTTGCGGATGACGGCCCGCCGATAACCAGCGTGTGCCGAGCGGGACAACCGAGAACCGGAGGCCACTCGTGACCACCGTCGCACCCAAGCCGGTCGTGACCCGGCCCTGGCCGGTCCGGGAGCCGGTCAAGGGGTCGGCCATCGCGCGGCTGCTGCGAACCACGGACGCGAAGCAAATCGGGATCATGTACATGGTCACCGCGTTCGTGTTCTTCATGATCGGCGGCCTGATGGCGCTGATCATGCGGGCTGAGCTGGCCCGGCCAGGGCTGCAGTTCCTGTCGCCCGAGCAGTACAACCAGCTCTTCACCATGCACGGCACGATCATGTTGCTGTTCTTCGCGACGCCGATCGTGTTCGCCTTCGCCAACTACATCGTGCCGATCCAGATCGGCGCGCCCGACGTCTCCTTCCCCCGGCTGAACAGCTTCGCCTACTGGCTGTACCTGTTCGGCGGGACGATGGCGACGGCCGGGTTCATCACCCCGGGTGGCGCCGCCGACTTCGGTTGGTTCGCGTACGCGCCGCTGAGCAGCGTCGAGCACTCGCCCGGCGTCGGCGCCAACATGTGGATCATGGGTCTGGCCATCTCCGGTCTGGGCACCATCCTCGGCGCCGTGAACATGATCACCACGGTGCTGACCCTGCGCGCGCCCGGCATGACCATGTTCCGGATGCCGATCTTCACGTGGAACATCCTGGTCACCAGCCTTCTGGTGATCCTGGTCTTCCCGCTGCTCGCCGCCGCGCTCTTCGCGCTGGCCGCGGACCGCATCCTCGGCGCGCACGTGTACGACCCGGCAACCGGTGGGCCAATGCTCTGGCAGCACCTGTTCTGGTTCTTCGGGCACCCCGAGGTCTACATCGTGGCGTTGCCGTTCTTCGGCATCATCAGCGAGGTCATCCCGGTCTTCTCCCGCAAGCCGATCTTCGGCTACAAGGGTCTGGTCGCCGCGACCGTCGCGATCGCCGCGCTCTCCATGAGCGTCTGGGCGCACCACATGTTCGCCACCGGCCAGGTGCTGCTGCCGTTCTTCAGCTTCCTGAGCTACCTGATCGCCGTGCCGACCGGTATGAAGTTCTTCAACTGGATCGGCACCATGTGGCGGGGCCAGATCAGCTTCGAGACGCCCATGCTCTGGGCGGTCGGCTTCCTGGTCACGTTCCTCTTCGGTGGTCTCACCGGTGTGCTGCTGGCCAGCCCGCCGATCGACTTCCACGTGTCGGACTCGTACTTCGTGGTGGCGCACTTCCACTACGTGCTCTTCGGCACCATCGTGTTCGCGGTCTTCGCCGGCATCTACTTCTGGTTCCCGAAGATGTTCGGCCGGATGCTCGACGAACGCCTGGGCAAGGTGCACTTCTGGCTCACCATGATCGGGTTCCACACCACGTTCCTGGTGCAGCACTGGCTCGGCAACGAGGGCATGCCCCGCCGCTACGCCGACTACCTGCCCAGCGACGGCTTCACCACGCTGAACATGATCTCCACGATCGGCGCGTTCATCACCGGTATCTCCACGCTGCCGTTCATCTACAACTGCTGGAAGTCGTACAAGACCGGCCCGGTGGTCGAGGTGAACGACCCCTGGGGTCACGGCAACTCGCTGGAGTGGGCGACCAGCAGCCCGCCGCCGCTGCGCAACTTCGACCGCATGCCGCGCATCCGCTCCGAGCGGCCGGCGTTCGACGCGAAGTTCCCCGAGCTGGCCGCCGGCCAGAGCGTGGCCGGCCCGCCGGAGGGTGGCGCCAAGCCGCTCACCAGCGAGTCCGACGGTGGCGCGAGCTACCGCGAGGACACCGCCGGCGACATCGACAGGAACTGACGCTCAACCGCAGCAGTACGACGGGCGCCGCCCCCGGGGACACCGGGAGCGGCGCCCGTCGCCATGCCCGGCCCGCGCTGCCCCGCGCTGCCCCGCGCTGCCCCGCGCTGCCCCGCCCCCACGCGTCCGCGCTCCGCCGATCTTGCACTTTGTGTAGCCGATCTGCGGACTTCGGCACCTTTTGTCGCCACAGAAAGTGCAAGATCGGCGCAGGGTGAGACGGGGCGCGTCGTGGGTGAGGTGGGGAACGGTGCCGCGTGGGTCCTGCCGTTGGCTGGACTCGGTGCTGCTCGCCCGCTGACGTCGTGCTGTCTACTCGCGAGCGCGCCTGCCCCGGAGATCCGAGCAACTTCCCTGATGTTGCTGCCTCCCGACCGCCGCAGGCAGCAACATCAGGGAAGTTGCTCGGATCTTGGCGTGCGGGGCGGGGCGTGCGGGGCGGGGCGCGCGGATCTTGGCGTGCGGGGCGAGGCGCGCAGGGCGAGGGGCGGCCGGCGAGGGGTGGGCGGCGAGGTGCGCAGGGCGCGCGGGCCGCAGGGCGCGGGCCGCGCGCCGCAGGGCCGGTTCCGCGCGGGGGGCGCGGCGAGGCGGGACTGGGTCAGCGGGCGGCGGGGGTGAGGTCCGCCTCGACGGGCGGTGGGGTGGTCGCGGCGGCGCGGCGGCGGCGCAGCTCGATCGGGAGCACCACCACCGTGACCAGCGCGCCGAGTGCCCCGGTGACCACGAAACCCCAGGCCGGCGAGCTGGCGTCGATCACCGCTCCGGCGAGCGGCGCTCCGATCGCGATGCCCACGGTGACCGCCGAGCCGTGCAGCCCCATCGCCTCACCGCGTACCTGGGGCGGGACCAGGCTGCTGACCGCGTCCGAACTGGCCGCGATGGTCGGCGCGCAGAGCGCACCGGCCGGGATCAGCGCCAGGCACAGCAGCCACCAGTGCGCGCCGCCCAACCCGACCGGGATGGTGCACAGGGCGAGTGCGGCGGTCAACGCCAGTGGCGAGAACGAACGGTGCACGGCCCCGTAGGCGAACCCGCCGGCCAGCGAGGCGACCGCCCAGATGGCCAGCACCGCGCCGGTCCAGCCGACCTCACCGCTGGCCCGGAGCACCGCGACCACCGCCACGTCGGTGCCGCCGAGCACCAGTGTCGCCGCGGTGCTGAGGGCCAGTACGGCGAGCAGCCGGGGCGTCAGCCACTGCCGGCGAGGCACCCGCTGGGCCGGCCCGCTGGGCTCCCCGGTGGTGGCTTCGCGGATCGGCGGGTTGACCAGCCACAGGGCGATGCCGGCGGCCACGATGCCGCCGCCGACCAGGTACATGGTGGTCTGCGCGGAGATCGCGGTGACCAGCGCGACGGCCAACGCCGGGCCGATCATGAACGACAGCTCCACCGACATCGAGTCCAACGCGTACGCCGGGCGGCGCTGGTCCTCCGGGACCAGCGCGGCGATCGACTGACGAACCACCGAGAAGATCGGCAGGGCCAGCGAGCCGGCCACGAACGCGGCCGGCAGGAGCACTGGGTACGGCAGCGTGGGCGCGGTGGACCAGAAGATCGCCTCCGCGATGCCGGTGAGCACCAGGACCGGGCGGAGACCCCGGTGGTCCACCAGCCGGCCGAGGATCGGCCCGCCGATCGCCGCGCCCACGGTGACCGCCGCGCCGACCAGGCCGGCGGCCCCGTAACCGCGGTCAAGGTCGAACACCACGTGGAAGGTCAGCGTCACCCCGGTCGCGGTGAGCGGGATGCGGGCGAGGACGGCGACCACCAGCAGCGATCGCAGGCCGGGCAGGGCGAGTGCCCGCCGGTAAGGCTTCATGTTCACGTGGGTCCGTACCTCCGGCGACATCCTCGACCGGCGGCGGCCCCTTGGCCAACCAATTAGCGGCTCATGCGGCCCTGATCACAGGCTGCCCGTGCATGATCACTCCGGCGCCGTCCATCGCGCGCAGAGCCACATCGGTGGTCGCCGGGGCGACGGCGGCGGTCAACTCGAGCAGCACGGTGGTGGCGAAACCCTCCCGGGCGGCGTCCAGCGCGGTCGCCCGTACGCAGTGGTCCGTGGCGATGCCGACCAGGTCGACCCGGTCCACGTCGTGTCGGCGCAGCCAGTCGGCCAGGCACTCGCCGTCGTCGGCATGCCCCTCGAAACCGGAGTACGCCGCCGCGTGTTCGCCCTTGTGGAAGATCGCCTCGATCCGGGTGGTGTCCAGCTCGCTGTGGAACTCCGAACCGCTGGTGCCGACCACGCAGTGCCGGGGCCAGGACTCCACGAAGTCCGGCGGATCGCCGAAGTGGGCCCCCGGGTCGACGTGGTAGTCCTTGGTGGCGACCACGTGCGTCCACCGGTCCGGCTCGGCGGCGAGGAGCCGGGAGATCCCGGCGGCCACCCCGGCCCCACCGGCGACGGCCAGCGAGCCGCCCTCGCAGAAGTCGTTCTGCACGTCCACGATGATCAGCGCGTTGGCCATCAGAGGTTCCCCTTCGAGATCGGATCGGCGGAAGGCTCAACCGGCGGGTACGACGGTGACCGGCACGGCCGGGTCGCCGGCCGAGAGCTTCAGCCCCTCCCACGGGATGGAGATCAGGCACTCCCGCAGGTGCTCCCGTGACTCGTCGAGTGTCGGCAGCGGCACCGCCTCACCGGCGACCACGAACGACCGCTGGAGCAGGCGGTCGTTGGGCTGCCGGTCCGGAACACCCTGAGGGACGATGATCTCCTCGGTGGCGGTACCGGTCGGCTTGTGCCGGCGGACCGCGACCTTCCGGCCGCCGATCGTGGCCTTGTGCTCGGAGCGCTTCACCACCGGTCGTCCCTCGACCTCGACCAGCTTGTACACCAACCCGGCGGTCGGTGCCCCGGAACCTGTGACCACAGCCGTGCCGGCGCCGTACATGTCGACCGGCTCGGCGGCCAGCGCGGCGATCGCGTACTCGTCCAGGTCACCCGAAACGATGATCTTGGTTTCGGTGGCGCCCAACGAGTCGAGCAGCTCCCGGGACTGCTGAGCGATCACCGCGAGGTCGCCGGAGTCGATGCGTACCGCCCGCAGCTCCGGTCCGGCCACCGCTATCGCGTTGCGGATGCCCTGGCTGATGTCGTACGTGTCGACCAGCAGCGTGGTGTCCTTGCCCAGCGTGGCGACCTGCGAGGCGAACGCCGCCCGCTCGTCGTCGTGCAGCAGGGTGAAGGCGTGCGCCGCCGTGCCCGCCGTCGGAATACCGTAGAGCGCACCGGCGGCGAGGTTGGACGTGAACCGGAAACCGGCCAGGTACGCGGCCCGCGCCGCGGCCACCGCCGCCTCCTCGTGCGCCCGCCGCGACCCCATCTCGATGAGCGCCCGGCCGCGCGCCGCGGTCACCATCCGCGCCGCCGCGGCGGCCACCGCGCTGTCGTGGTTGAGCACGGACAGCACCAGCGTCTCCAGCACCACACACTCGGCGAAACCGCCGGAGACGGTGAGGATCGGTGAACCGGGGAAGAACAGCTCGCCCTCGGCGTAGCCGTCGACGTCCCCGGTGAAGCGGTAGTCGGTGAGCCAGGCCGCCGCCATCTCGTCGACCACCCCGGTCCGCAGCAGGAACTCCACCTCGCTGGGATCGAACCGGAAGTCGCGGATCAGCTCGATCAGCCGGGCCGTCCCGGCGACCACGCCGTACCGGCGGCCACTCGGCAACCGGCGACTGAACACCTCGAAGACACACCGGCGGTCTGCGGTGCCGTCCTTCAGGGCCGCACTGACCATCGTCAGCTCGTAGTGGTCGGTCAGCAGCGCGGGGCGGTGGATGCTCACCGCCCCAGCCTAAGGTTCAGCTCGCGTCGCCGCCGTCGTGGCCCGGGATCGAACGTAACGCCGCCCACAGCTCGGCCCGGCTGGTCACGCCGAGCTTGGCGTAGATCCGCTGGAGGTGGTTCTCCACAGTGCGCGCCGACAGGTAGAGCCGTTCGGCGATGGCCCGGCTGGCCGCACCGTGCGCGGCGAGGCGAGCCACCTGCCACTCCCGCTCGGTGAGCACCGGCGCGCCGGCCTGGAGCGCCGGGGTCCGGATCAGATCGCAGCGCCCGAGCAACCCGGCGAGACGCTCCCGGGCCTCGTTGGCCGGCGCCGACTGCCGCTGGCGCAGCCGCTGAACGGCCTGGGAGGTGGCCTCGGCCGCGTACACGGTCAACTCCAGTGCGGCGTAGTCGTCGGCGACCGCCAGCAGATCAGCGGGGGAATCGGTCACCGCGGCGCGGGCATGCCGGGCCAACAGCGGCGGCAGCACCCCGTCGACCCGCTCGGAGAGCTCGGCGAGGCGCTGCGCGACGGTGCGTCGACCACCGTCGGAGCAGGTGGGCCCGACCGCCATCCCCGCCTGGTCCAGTCGGACCAGGTCGTGCAGAACGTGCACCTCGTGCCCGGCGAAGCCGTCCGAGCGCAGCCGATCCACCAGGTCGCCGAGGTGCTTGACCGCGCCCGGCAGGTCGCCGCCAGCGGCCAGCGACGCGCCCCGGGCCTGCTCCAGCCACGGGTAGAGCACCGCCATTCCCGGCGCGTGGGTGCGGTCGGCCTCGGCCATCGCCGCGGCCGCCTGCACGGCGTCACCGCGCAGCGCCGCCGACTGGGCGCGCTCGGCCTGGGCCAGACCGGCGTAGACCCGACTCGTGGCCAGCACCGCGCAGGCACTCAGGGAGGTCCGCATGGCGGCGCCGCTCTGCCCGCGCAGCCGGAACGCGTACGCCTGCAGGATGGCCAGGTAGCCGGTGCCGAGGCGGAAGTCACCCTCCCCGGCGAGATCGGCGAACTCGTCGGCGACGATCGCGTCGATTCCGGCCAGGTCCCCGGTGAGCATCAGCCGGGTGCCACGGGCCAACTCCAGGGCCAGTTGAAGGTACGGCATGTCGGTGCGCCAGTTGGCCGCGGCCGAGTGCACCTGGGCGATCGCCGTACCGCTGCGGGTCAGCTCGCCCTGTGCGGCCTGGACGTACGCGATCGTGGAGCGGGCCAGCTCGCGGGCGGCGACGCCGGCCGCCGGCCGGTCCAGGACACGTTGGCTGAGCCGCACCGCGGCGGCGGTGTCCAGCCGGTGCAGGCGCATGATCGCCTCGAAGGCGTGCACCCGGGCCCGGTCGGCGGAGTCACTGAGCTGCTCGACCCGGCCGGCGATCTCCTCCACCGTGGACTCCTGGCTCAACCCCCAGTAGCTGACCATGCCGCGTACTGTCAGCCAGCGGCAGAGTCGTCGCTCGTCGCCGGGCTCCGGGGGCACCGCGTCGAGGACAGCGATCGCCTCGCCGGGCCGGTCGGCGAACATCAGGATGGTGGCCAGCAGCTCCGCCGCGTCGGAGCCGCCGTCGGCGTTCAGCGCGGCCCGCGCCAGGCGGGTCGCCAGCGGTACGTCGTAGCGGGTGAATGCCTGCACCGCGGCGTCCAGCAGCAGGGCCGGGTCCTGTGCGGTGCCCGAGTCGAGTCGCCAGACGGCCACCCGCAGCAGGTCGTCGCGGCGGCGCTTGCCGGCCTGCTCGATCAGCTCGGCGAGGTGTGCCTGAAGCCGGCGGGTGCGGCTGACCGGACAGCGCCGGCGCATCACCTCGCCGTAGAGCGGGTGGGCCAGCCGGACGTTGGTGCGCCGGTCGTGCTGGTCCACGGTGATCAGCCCGCGCTCCTCGGCGGTCTCCACGTCCTTCTGATCGGCGGCCTGCCTGAGCAGCTGCAGGCCGAGTGGCTCGCCGAACGCGACGAGCTCGACCACCGCGCGGACGCCGTCGGTGAGCTTTCCGACCCGGGTGTCGATGAGGTCGGTCAGGTTGGGCGCCAGCTCCAACCGCCCGGTCCACTTCCAGATCCCGTACGTCTGCTTCAGCTCGGCGCTGCCGTTGGCGGCGTGCACCAGCTCGCGCAGCAGCAGCGGGTTGCCGGACGACAAGCGGCCGAGCCGGTCGGCGGAGCCGGCGTCGACCGGGCCGCCCAGGATCGCCGCCAGCAGGCCAGCGGTCTCCGCCTGCGGCATCGGGGTCAGCTCCACGTGCTCGACCAGGTCGTCGGTCCAGAGCGCGCGGATCGGCAGCGGGATCTGCTCGCCGTCGCGCAGGGTGCCGACCACTGTGGCGTTCTCGGCGCGGGCGACCAGGTGCACCAGTGCGGCCGAGGGTGGGTCGAGTAGGTGGGCGTCGTCGATGGCGAGCACGATCCGTCGGCCGGCCGCCTGCTGTTGCAGCACGTTGAGCGCCCAGCGCAGGACGCCGGCGGGGGAGAGACCCTGGGGCTGCTCGGCGGGGAGGACCTGGACCAGGCCGCCGAACGGCAGCGCGGCGGTGGTGGCGCTCGCGGCGATGGACCAGATCGCGAACCGGTCGGTGGGCAGGGCGCCCACGCCCTCGCGCAGCAACCGACTCTTGCCGATGCCAGCGCTGCCGCTGAAGAAGAGCCCCCGGCCGGCCTCACCGGTCACCGCCTCCAGCAGGCGGTTGAGCTCATCCGTGCGGCCGACGAACTCCCACCGACTCATCCGCGCAGCATATCGATCGGAATCCGTCCGCGCCCGCACCGTCACGGTGCGAAGTTGAGTAAGCGCACAATTACCGGTGAGTATTCGGGGTGTTCTGCCCGGTCGTCGGCCCGCCCGTAGTCTTCCGACATCCGGGGTTGACGTACCGGAAATTTCGCGACCGGACCTCCGACCACCTGCAACGGGAGGCACCTGATGAAGCAGGGCCCTCTCCCCTCGGTCGACTCGTCGGACGACATGACCGGCCCAACCGACCTACCCACCTGCGGCCCGCTCCCCACCCGGATCGGCGTGGCGGGCCCCGCCCCGGACGAGCCGCTCGGTGTGGTCGCCGTCGGCCCGGCCGGTGCCGAGCGGCGTGCCGTGCTCGCCACACTGCTCGGGCTCGACCCGGTCATGCTCACCGTGCCCGCCGGCAGCTGGTTGGTGGTGCGCAACGCCCGGGTGCCCACCCGGGCGGCGTTCGTGCCCGGTTACCGCCAGCCGCACTCGTACGGCGCGGACCGGGACGCCGCCGGTCCGGCGTTGGCCCGCCCGCCCCGGCGGGTCGAGCTGACGGTGCCCGAGCCACTGCTGCGGCACTTCGCCCTGGTCGACGTTCCGGACACCGCCACCCTCGGCGTGGCCGGCACCCAGGTGCTGCTCGAAGCGGCGGGCCGGGCCGGGGCGCTGCTCTTCGTGATCGCCGCCGACCAGGCTTTCACCGCCGCCGAGTTGAACCTGCTCGCCGAAGTCGCCTCGACCTCGGTGGAGGTCGTCTTCGCGGTCACCCCCGGCACGGCGGGTTGGGCTCCGCTGGCCGACGGCACGGCGACTACGGAGGGCGCGGGGGCGTCCGTCCCGCCGGTCGGGGGTGCGCAGACCGAGGTGGACGCGGTGGCGGTGACGGTGGAGGCGCATCGGGCCGCGCTGCTGGCCGCCGTGCCGGCCTTGGCCGGCGCGCGGTGGTTCCCGGTCGACGACGCCGCCTCCGCCGCCGACCTGCGGCGGGCGCTGGTGGGTTGGGCGTCGCGTGAGGGTTTGCAGCGGGCCAGCGTCGATCCACCGGTGGTGCCGGGCCAGCAGGGTCGCGTCGCCGTGGCCGCCGATCCGGGTGACTGGTCCGAACGGCTCGACCGGCACGCCCGCTCGTGTGCCCAGCGGATCCGCCAGCACCTCGCCCTGGAGTTGGCGAACATCCACCTGCGGGCCGTTCAGGAGATCGTGTTCGGAGTCGGCTGTGCCGGCCTGCCGGATCTGCTCGACCGGGAGATGGCGGCGTTGTCGCTGTTGGCCACCGCGCAGTGCGATCAGGCGGTGCGCGGCATCGTGACCGACGTCGCGTCCCGGGTGCTGGCCGCGCCGCCGAGCGAAGGCGTGCGACGTCGGATCAACGCCGCTGTGCAGTACGGCCTGGCCGATCACCGGCCCGGCCAGGAGTTGGACAAGGTGCTGTTGATCACCAGTACGGCCGGGGTGGCCGAGTTGACCGGCCCGGAGGCGATCGACGCCGCCGCCAGCTATCCGGTGGCGTCCCGTGACGAGGTGCTCCCACCGGTCGCGGTGGCGCTCTCCGGCGGGTGCTGGCAGCAGTGGCGTACCCCCGGCAACGACAACCACAGCGCGGCGCGGGCCTGGTCCCAGCGGGCGGTGCGCGAGGTCGAGCTGGGGTTGTCCAGGGAGATCTCCCGACGGTTCGAGGTGATCCGCCTCTCGCTGGGCGTGGTGCTCTCCGATGCAGTTGATCACGGCATCCTGCTCGCCTGACGGCGCGCCCGCCGGTTGGCCCGGGTCCGGGCCCGACCCCGCGTTCGGTGGCGTCCAGAGCGGGTCGGGAGTGCCCGGGGTGGGTGATCCGCGCCGGGCCGGCGTTCCGGTTCCTCGGTTCCGGGAAACCGGTGGCACGATGGGGGGCATGGCGGCTCCGCAGGTTGTACCGGTCGAGACGCCGGACACTGACGAGGTGCCGGCGTCCGACCGGCAGTGGGTGACGATCGTGTGGGACGACCCGGTCAACCTGATGACGTACGTGACCTGGGTTTTCCAGAAGCTTTTCGGCTACAGCCGGGAGAGGGCCGAACAGCTGATGCTGGACGTGCACCACAAGGGGCGTGCCGTGGTCTCCACCGGCGCCCGCGAGCGGATGGAGCACGACGCGTCGCAACTGCACGCGTACGGGCTCTGGGCGACGGTGGACAGATCATGAGCATGTTCCGTCGCCAGGCCGGTCACTACGTGGCCGTCTTCGCCGTCGACGAGGTGCGGGTGCTGCGGAAGGTCGCCTCCGAGGTGGTGGGTCTGCTCACCGACGGCTTCGACCACACCGACCCGGTCGTCGGGCGGCTCTTCCCGGCGGTCTACCCGCAGGACGCTCCGGGCACCGCCGAATTCCGCCGCTACACCGAGGGTGACCTGAAGACCGCGAAGATCGATCAGGCGGGGGCGATCCTGGCCGCGTTGCCGGACGACGCCGGTGGCGAGGTGCGGCTGGACGCCGAGGCCGCTGAGGCGTGGTTGCGGGCGCTGAACGACGCCCGGCTCGCGATGGGTGTCCGCCTGGAGATCAAGGACGGCACGGATCTGGGCGAGGAGTTGGACGACGCGGTCGCCGAGGACCCGGGTTCCAGCAGGGTGTTCCAGCTTTCGGTCTACGCGTATCTCGGATATCTACAGGAGTCGCTGCTCAACGCCTTGATCGACTAGGGGTGACCGGCACCACTTCGGCCTGTGCTCGACAGGCGTTAGGCTGGTGCACGTGCTGAGCATCGACCGGTCGATCATCGACGCGATCGTCGCCCACGCGCGGCGGGACCACCCCGACGAGGCGTGCGGCGTCGTCGCCGGTCCCGTCGGCAGCGACACCCCGACCCGGCACATCCCGATGGACAATGCCGCCCGCTCGATGACCTTCTACGAGTTCGACTCGATGGAGCACCTGCGCGTGTGGCGGGAGATGGACGACCGGGACGAGGAGCCCGTCGTCATCTACCACTCGCACACCGCCACCGAGGCGTACCCGTCGCGGACGGATGTCGCCTTCGCCGGTGAGCCGGGGGCGCACTACCTGCTCGTCTCGACCCGTGAGCCGGACTCGGAGGAGATCCGGTCGTTCCGGATCGTCGACGGTGTGGTCACCGAGGAGCCGGTCCGTGTCGTGGAGGCCGGCGTCGACCCGCACGCCGTGCAGTCCTACATGTTCGGGCAGAGCCCGGCGACGGTCGATTACGAGTGTTCCGGCCGCTGACCCGTCAGCGCCGCAACCGTCTCGTCCCGTCACCGTAGGCACACCCGATCGAGGAGTTCGACATCATGGCTATCGAGGTTCGCATCCCCACCATCCTGCGCAGCTACACCGGCGGCGCCAAGGTCGTCGAGGGCACCGGCGACACGCTCGCCGACCTGCTCACCGACCTGGATTCCCGGCACGGCGGTCTGCGCGGCCGGCTGATCACCGACGCCGGCACGCTGCACCGTTTCGTCAACGTCTACGTCAACGACGAGGACGTCCGTTTCCTCGGCGCGCTGGACGCGAAGCTCTCCGACGGCGACAGCGTCACCATCCTGCCGGCCGTGGCCGGCGGCGCGTTCGGCTTCGCTGCGGCAGCGGCGATCAGTTCGCACAGCGCTGCGGCAGCGGCGATCAGTTCGCACAGCGCGGCGGCCGTGGTGGTCGGCGACGCCGTCGCGGCTCGCTGAGGTCGGCCGCCATGGCGCGGTACGACAGCCTGCTCGACGCCTGCGGGGGCACGCCGCTCGTCGGCCTGCCCCGGCTCTCCCCGACGGTGCCCGACGGTGCCCCTCCGGTGCGGCTCTGGGCCAAGCTGGAGGACCGCAACCCCACCGGCAGCATCAAGGACCGCGCGGCGCTGTTCATGGTCCGGGCGGCGGAGGAGGCCGGCCGGCTCCGCGCCGGTGACACCATCCTCGAACCGACGAGTGGCAACACCGGCATCTCGCTGGCGATGGTGGCCAAGCTGCGCGGCTACCGGCTGGTCTGCGTGATGCCCGAGAACGTCTCCACCGAGCGGGTCCAGTTGCTCCGGATGTACGGGGCCGAGATCATCTTCTCGCCGGCGGCGGGCGGTTCCAACCAGGCGGTCGCCACCGCCAAGCAGATCGCCGCCGAGCACCCGGACTGGGTGATGCTCTACCAGTACGGCAACGAGGCGAACGCGCGGGCGCACTACGAGACGACCGGCCCGGAGCTGCTGCACGACCTGCCCAGCATCACGCACTTCGTGGCCGGGCTGGGCACCACCGGCACCCTGATGGGCACCGGGCGGTACCTGCGGGAGAAGGTCGAGGGCATTCAGGTGGTGGCCGCCGAGCCGCGCTATGGCGAGCTGGTCTACGGCCTGCGCAACATCGACGAGGGTTACGTGCCGGAGCTCTACGACGCCTCGGTGCTCTCCCGGCGCTTCTCGGTCGGCACCCGCGACGCGGTGTTGCGCACCCGCCAGCTGGTGGAGGTGGAGGGCATCTTCGCCGGGTTCTCCACCGGTGCCATCCTGCATGCCGCGCTGGCGGTGGCGCACGAGGCGGTTCGCGACGGCCGGCGGGCCGACGTGGCCTTCGTGGTCTGCGACGGCGGGTGGAAGTACCTGTCCACCGGCGCGTACGGCGGCACGCTCGCCGATGCCGAGGACGCCCTGGAGGGGCAGCTCTGGGCCTGACCGATCTGGTCTGCCGACTACGGGCCGTCGACATCCGTCGACGGCCCGCTGGCTGCCCGGCGTACCGCGAGCCGGTGTCACGTTCGTGACAACTTCCGTTGGATGATTCTTGCTGCCGGGCGTGTCAGCGTAGGCTGCGCAGCGTGGCGTACGCGTCGGTAGAGATCATGGCCGGGACGATCGCCGGCACGGGTGCTACTGATAGTGACAGTGAGACCACTCGATGCGACTGACCGTCCTGGGGAGCGCCGGCAGTTTTCCTGGCCCCGAGTCGCCCTGCTCGGCCTATCTCGTCGAGGCTGACGGCTTCCGGCTCCTGGTCGACTTCGGCTCGGGGTCGCTGTCCAGTCTCCAGCGGTACGCGGGGCTGCACGCCCCGGACGCGATCCTGCTGACCCACCTGCACTGCGACCACATGTTCGACGCCGTGCTCTACGTGGTGGTGCGCCGCTACGCCCCGGACGGCCCCTACCCAGCCCTGCCGGTGTACGCGCCCGCCGGCGCCCCGGACCGGCTCAGCGCCGCGTACGGCGACGACGGTTCGGTGGAGGACGTGTACCAGTTCTACGCGCTCCAGCCGGGCACCTTCCCGATCGGCCCGTTCGCCGTCACCGTCGACCGGGTCAACCACCCCGTCGAGACGTACGGCGTGCGGCTGGAGCACGACGGCCGGTCGCTGTGCTACTCGTCGGACACGGCGCCGTGCGAGGCGCTGCTGCGGCTGGCGCAGAACGCCGACGTCTTCCTCTGCGAGGCCAGTTACCTCGACGGGATGGACAATCCACCGGATCTGCACCTCACCGGTCGGGAGGCCGGTGAGGCGGCGACCAAGGCCGCTGTGGGCCGGCTGCTGCTGACCCACCTGGTGCCCGCCTGGGGCAGCGAGGCGCACACCCTGGAGTCGGCCGCCTCCGCGTACACCGGGCCGCTCGAGGTGGTCCGGCCCGGCGCCAGCTACGACGTCTGATCCGGCAGGTCCGCTTTCCGACGCCGGGCCGCGGTGTTGTGCCGTACTGTTCGCCGGCCGGTCAGCGGCAGGTCGTCTGGCGCACCCGTGGCACCCGCACGGTGTGGGCATGCGGATCGCCATCGTGACCGAGTCGTTCCCACCTGATGTGAACGGCGTCGCGCACTCCGTGGTGCGGACGGCGGAGCACCTGCTCGACCAGGGCCATGAGCCGGTGGTCATCGCGCCCGCCCCGCCCGGCGCCGGCCGCCAGGGCATCGACCGGCTGCCGTACCCGTTGGTGCGCATCCCGAGCGTGCCGCTGCCCCGTTACCAGGGGTTCCGGCTGGGTGTGCCGACCAACGCCCGGCTCGCGGGGGCGCTGCTGTCCGCCGAGCCGGACGTGGTGCACCTGGCCAGTCCGTTCGTCCTGGGCGCACGGGCGGCCACCCTGGCCAGCCGGCACGGGCTGCCCACGGTGGCGGTCTACCAGACCGATGTGGCGGCGTACGCCCGGGCGTACCGGGTGAGTTGGGGCGAGGCGGCCGCGTGGCGGCGGATCCGCGAGATCCACAATTCGGCGCACCGAACCCTCGCGCCCTCCACCCGGGCCGCCGCCGATCTGATCGCCAACGGGGTACAGCGGATCTGGCTGTGGCGGCGCGGTGTGGACGCCGTCCGCTTCGATCCGGCCAAGCGGTGCGCGGCGCTGCGGGACCGGCTGGCACCCGGCGGTGAGCTGCTGGTTGGCTACGTCGGACGGCTCGCCCCGGAGAAGCGGGTGGAGTTGCTGGCGGCGACGTCCCGACTTCCCGGCGTACGGGTGGTGGTTGCGGGCGACGGCCCGACCCGCCGACAGTTGGCCCGACAGCTGCCAGCTGTGACGTTCCTCGGCGTCCAGCAGGGCGAGGACCTGGCGCGGCTCTACGCCAGCCTGGACCTGTTCGTGCACACCGGACCGCACGAGACCTTCGGGCAGACCATCCAGGAGGCGCTGGCCTCCGGGGTGCCGGTCGTGGCGCCGGCCAGCGGTGGCCCGGTCGACCTCGTCGAGCCGGGCGTGACCGGACTGCTGGTGGCGCCGAACGACGGCGACGCGCTCGCCGCGGCGGTGGCCGAGCTGACCGGCGACGCCGACCGGCGGCGGGCCTACGGGCGGGCCGCCCGGGTCGCGGTCAGTCGCCGCAGCTGGGCGGTGGTCGGCGACGAGCTGATCGGGCACTACCACGCGGTACGCGCCGTCGCCGCCACCGCCGGCCTGCCGGCGGCGTCGTGAGCGGGGCGGCCGGCGGACTGCGGATCGTGCGGCTCGCCAACTTCGTCACGGACCGCTCCGGCGGCCTGCGGACCGCGCTGCGGCATCTCGGCGCGGGCTACCGGGCGGCCGGGCACGACCCGGTGCTGGTGATACCCGGTCAGCGGGCCGCCGACGAAACGTTCCCGTGGGGACGGGTGCTCACGGTGCCCGGCCCACGGCTGCCGGCCAGTGGCGGTTACCGGCTGCTGGCCGGCCGGGGCCGGCTGGCCCGGCTCCTCGCCGACCTGGCACCGGACCGGTTGGAGGTCTCCGACCGGTCGTCGCTGCGCTGGACGGGCCGGTGGGCGCGGGCGCACGGGGTGCCGTCGGTGATGGTGTCGCACGAGTCGCTGACCGGGCTGCTCGGCCAGTGGGGCGTACCGGACGCGCTGCGCCGCCCGACCGCCGACCGGCTCAACCGGGCGACCAGTCAGGCGTACGACCGGATCGTCTGCACGACCCGGTGGGCTGCCGAGGAGTTCGACCGCATCGGCGCCGACAACGTGAGCCTGGTGCCGCTCGGGGTGGACCTGGACACCTTCGCCCCGCACCGGGCCGACCCACGGGTGCGCGAGCGCTACGCCGACGACACCGAGTTGCTGGTGGTGCACTGCGCCCGGCTCTCCCCGGAGAAACGTCCGGAGTTGGCCGTGCAGACCCTCGCCGAGCTGCGCCGGGCGGGCGTACCGGCGGTGTTGGTGATGGTCGGGGACGGACCGCTGCGCGACGCGCTGGCCCGACGGGCGGCGGGGCTGCCGGTCACGTTCACCGGCTTCCTGCCGGACCGCGCCGCGGTGGCCGCGCTGCTGGCCAGCGCCGACGTGGTGCTCGCGCCGGGCCCGGTGGAGACCTTCGGTCTGGCCGGCCTGGAGGCGTTGGCCTGCGGCACCCCGGTGGTGGTCAACGAGGCCAGCGCGCTCCCCGAGGTGGTCGGTGAGGCCGGGCTGGCGGCGTACGGCTCAGGGGTGTCGATGGCGGCGGCGGTGCGCCGCCTCGCGGCCCGGCCGCAGGCGCAACGGCGGCGGGCCGCCAGGGCGCGAGCCGAGGAGTTCGGCTGGCCGGCCGCTGTCGACGGGTTCCTCGGTGTGCACGGCGCCGACGTTCCCCGGGGCACCCCGAGCGCGGCGGATCACCGCACCACATAAGGTGCAGGCATGGCGCGACCTGACGGGCGAGGGCCCTCTCAACTCCGACCGGTGACTCTGACCCGTGGCTGGAGCACCCACCCGGAGGGCTCGGTGCTCGTCGAGTTCGGTGGCACCCGGGTGCTCTGCACGGCGAGCGTCACCGAGGGCGTGCCCCGCTGGCGCAAGGGCTCCGGGCTCGGCTGGGTGACCGCCGAGTACGCGATGCTGCCCCGGGCCACCAACACCCGCTCCGACCGGGAGAGCATCAAGGGTCGGGTCGGTGGCCGCACCCACGAGATCTCCCGGCTGATCGGCCGTAGCCTGCGGGCCAGCATCGACCTCAAGGCGCTCGGCGAGAACTCGATCGTGCTCGACTGCGACGTGCTCCAGGCCGACGGCGGCACCCGCACCGCAGCGATCACCGGCGCGTACGTCGCGTTGCACGACGCGGTGGGCTGGCTTGCCGCCCGCAAGGCGTTGGCCGGCAAGCCGGAGAAGGTGATGCACCGGTCGGTGGCCGCGGTCAGCGTGGGCATCATCGCGGGGGAGGCCCGGCTCGACCTCTGCTACGAGGAGGACGTCGCCGCCGAGGTGGACATGAACGTGGTGTGCACCGGCGCTGGTGACTTCGTCGAGGTGCAGGGCACCGGCGAGGCGGGCGTGTTCGCCCGCGACCAGCTCGACGCCCTGCTCGACCTGGCCGTCGCCGGCTGCGCCGAGTTGGCCGAAGCCCAGCGAAAGGCACTTACCTCCCCGTGAGCGCGAGGAGTGAGCTTGCGAGCCCCGCAGTCGCGAACAAAGGTGATTCAGCATGAACAAGGTCCTGCTCGCCACGCGTAACCGCAAGAAGCTCGTCGAGCTGCAGCGGATCCTGGACGGCGCGCTCGGCGCGCACCGGATCGCCCTGCTCGGGCTGGACGACGTCGAGCAGTACGCCGAACTGCCGGAGACCGGCCTGACCTTCGGCGAGAACGCGCTGATCAAGGCGCGGGAGGGGTGTCGGCAGAGCGGACTGCCGACCATCGCCGACGACTCCGGGCTCGCTGTCGACGCGCTCAACGGGATGCCGGGCGTGTTCAGCGCCCGCTGGTCCGGCAAGCACGGCGACGACCGGGCCAACCTTCAGCTGGTGCTGGACCAGATCGCCGACGTGCCCGACGAGCAGCGGGCCGCCTCGTTCGTCTGCACCGTGGCGTTGGTGCTGCCCGGCGGCAAGGAGCACCTCGTCGACGGCCGGCAGCCCGGGCGGGTGCTGCGCGCACCGCGCGGTGACGGCGGCTTCGGCTACGACCCGATCTTCCTGGGCGACGGGCAGGACCGGACCAACGCCGAGCTGACCCCGGCGGAGAAGGACGCCATCAGCCACCGGGGCAAGGCGTTGCGTGAGCTGGCCAAGCTGGTCGCCAAGGTGCTGCCGCCGTCCGCAAGCTGAGACCAGCTTGTCCGATTGACACCTACGGGTGGCGGAGCGATCGGTCGATGACATGTACTGATCTCGGAAGTCCGGGGCATCCGGGTTGGCAGGTTGTCGGGGAGACGGGATGGCATTGGCCGGTAGGCGAGGCGTGCTGGCGGCACTGATGGGTCTCGGCCTCCTGGCCGCCAGTGCTGGTCTCCTGGCATTCTCGTCCAACGAGCCGGAGGGAAAGAAGACTGGCGCGTGGGTCGTCGACCCCATCCCGCCAGCGCCATCGTTGACCGAATCGCGTGACCCCCGCAGCGGTTTCGTCCACCCGGGTGTCCTGGTCAACAGCGCGCAGTTGAACTTCGTGAGTGGCAAGGTCCGAGCCGGTGAGGAGCCCTGGCGATCGGCCTGGCTCGCCATGCAGCGCAGTCAGTACGCCGAGCTTTCCTGGCGTCCTCGACCGGTGTCCACTGTGAACTGCGGTTACTACTCCCAGCCGGACGCCGGTTGCACCGCTGAGGCCGAGGACGCGGTGGCCGCGTACACGCACGCGTTGATGTGGTGCTTCACTCGGGACCGCCGGTACGCCGAGAAGGCCATCGACATCCTGGACGCCTGGTCCGGTGTGCTCAAGAAGCACACCAACTCCAACGCGCCGCTGCAGGCCGGATGGACCGGGGCGACCTTCGCGCGAACCGCAGAGCTGATCAAACACACCTACACCGGCTGGGATCCCGCCTGGTTGACCCGTACCGAACGGATGCTCCGGAAGGTCTACCTGCCGGTGGTACTCGGCAGCCCTGATGGCGTCAGGGCGGGGAACTGGGGGCTGATCATGCTCGATGCGGCGGTCGGCATCTCGGTGTTCCTCGACGATCGGACGTCCTTCCTGAAGGCGGTTGAGAAGTGGCGGCTGCGTCTGCGGGCGTACGTCTATCTGCGCGGCGACGGGCCTACCCCGTACGTGCCACCCGATGGTGTCTTCACGAAGGCACAGCTCACCGATTACTGGGGCGGGCAGGCAGTGCTCGTCGACGGGCTAGCCCAGGAGACCTGCCGAGACTTCCTGCACACCGGTTGGGGTCTCGCGGCGGCGGCGCACGTTGCCGAGACGGCGTGGATCCAGGGCCGGGACCTGTATGCCGAGGCGCGCGAGCGGTTGACCCGTGCTTTGGAGTTCCACGCCGGGCTCGAGCTGGGCGAGTCGGTGCCGCCCTGGCTGTGCGGCGGTCGGCTCGTAACCGGCTTGGCGCCCTCGCCCGAAATCGCCTTCAACCACTACACCACGAGGGTGGGGCTCGACCTACCGAACACCAGGCGGCTGGTGGAGGCGGACCGGCCCGCCGGGCCTCCGGCCTACTTCTTCGCCTGGGAGACACTGACCCATGCCGGGAACCCGAACTGACCGCACCGCGAACCCGGCCACCGCGACCAGCGCGGATCGCTGTGACTCCGTCAACGCGCATCGGCCAGCTCATCCACCGGTACGTGCTCCTCACCCTGCTGGCCGTCCCTCAAGCCGCAATTTGCCGGCTTCGAGCAGGCCCGGGTGGTTCAGCTCGGCGAAGTCACGGCGTCGCTCCGGCTGCTCAAGGCACGCGCCCGACCACGGTCGGCGACAGTGTGTCCGGAGGGGACGCCCAGCGCACGTCGGACCGACGCTCCCCGGATAGAGGGCCGGCCGGTCAGCCGTATACCCTCGCCGTCGCCACCACTCTGTGGCGGTGTGGCTGCCCCGCGCCACCTCTACCCCTACCGCCGTGGTGAGGCACAATGACGGATTCGAAGCAGACCTCCCGTGGGCTTCTGCGACCGGAGATCCAGGCATTGCGGGCGCTCGCGGTGCTCCTGGTGCTGCTGTTCCACTTCTGGCCGCACCGGATCCCGGGTGGATACGTCGGCGTCGACGTCTTCTTCGCGATCAGTGGCTTCCTCATCACCGCCCACCTCGTGCGCGAGGTGGAGAAGAACGGCTCGGTCCGCCTCCGCACCTTCTGGGCGCGCCGCATCCGGCGTCTGCTGCCGGCCTCTCTGCTCGTGCTCGTCGCCACCGCGGGGGCCGTCTTCATCTGGGTGCCGCAGCTCTACTGGCCACAGATACTCCGGGAGATCGCGGCAGCGACGGTCTACGTCGAGAACTGGCAGCTGGCGCACGACGCCGTGGACTACCTCGCCGCGGAGAACGTCCGGTCGCCGGTGCAGCACTACTGGTCGCTCTCGGTGGAGGAGCAGTTCTACCTGGTCTGGCCCCTCCTGATCGTCCTCGCCGTCCTTGTCGCCCGCCGGGTCCGGCAGACGAACCCGATCGGCGCGATCCGGGTCACGCTTGGCCTGATTCTGGTGGCCTCCTTCGCCTACTCCGTCTACGAGACGTCCGCGAACAGCGCCGCAGCCTACTTCGTGACGCCCACCCGGGCCTGGGAGTTCGGGGCCGGCGCGATGCTGGCGACCCTGCCGGGGCTCGGACGGTCGGCGAGCGACCGCACTCGGGCGGCGGTTTCCTGGCTGGGGCTGCTCCTGATCGGCGTCGCCGCCTTCGTCCTCCATTCCGGGACACCGTTCCCGGGCTACGCTGCGGCGCTTCCCGTCGTCGGTGCCCTCGCCGCCATCTGGGCCGGCGCTCCCAGCCCGAGCTGGTCTCCGCTGCGGCCGATGGCGTCGACGCCGGTGCAGAAGCTCGGCGACTGGTCGTACTCCATCTACCTCTGGCACTGGCCGCCAATCGTGATCTTCGAGCTGGCGACCGGCGACAAGATGACCTGGCCGGTGAAGCTCGCCGTCATCACCGGTGTGGTGCTGTTGGCCGCACTGACCAAGCGTCTCGTCGAGGACCCGGTGCGGTTCGGCCTGTTCAGCGGCGGACGGCGGCTGTGGCCGCAGTACGCGGCAGCCGCGATGTCGATGGTGCTGGTGCTGTCCGTCGTCGTCGTCGGTAACCAGCTGCTCGAACAGAGCAGTCAGGCGAACAGATCACGTCTCGAGCAGTTGATGGCCACGGGTACGCCGTGCCTCGGTGCGAACGCGATGGTCGAGGCGCAGCGGTGCGAGGACGGTGCCCTCGGCCAGGAGTTGTTCCCCGAGATGTCGATGCTCACGAAGGACACGGGTTCCGCTTACGAATGTTATGACCAGGAGCCGGGTGCGACGCTCACGTCGTGTCGGGTCGGTTCGCAACGGGCCGACGCGACCCGCGTCGCGCTCGTGGGCGACTCGCACGCCGCCATGCTCATCCCCGCCATCGAGGGGCAGCTCGACTCCCGGAACTGGGCGGTCGACACCTACGTAGCCCGTGGCTGCATCTGGGCGCAGGTGGATGCGGCAGACCAGTCCGACTCGTGCTACGCGCGACGGCACGCGATGACGGAGCGGCTCGGCGGCGGACCGAAGTACGACCTCGTCATCCTGACCGGCAAGCGCAACATGAGCTCCAACCCCCAGGCGGCGGCCGGCCAGATTCGCAGGTACGTCGAGGCGTGGGGTCCGGTGCTGGAGCGGGGAACCAGGATCGTGGTGGTGGTGGACAACCCGTCCCTCGGTGCGACGGACCTCGGCTGCCTGGTGGACGACACGGCCAACGGCGGGGATCCGACGCGGTGCGCGGTCGACCGGAAGGGCGCGCTCGGCAGCGGGGACGCCCTTGCGGAGGCCGCGAAGCGGACCGACGGCAAGGTGCAGATGGTCGATCTGACCGATCTGTTCTGCAGCGCTACCGAGTGTCCGTTGGTGATCGGTAACGTCATCGTCTACCGCGACGCGCATCACATCACGGCAACCTACGCGCGCACCCTGGGGCCCCAACTCGTCGAGCGTGTCGCTGCACGTCTCACACCCTGACGGCCAGCCTGCGACCCGCGCACCGCACGTTGCGCCCCAATGGGCCGGAACGATCGGCCACGGTCGCTCGACTGCCCGCGCAGGGTAGGCGAAAGAGGGGAAATCCGCCTGCTGTCGGGACGATCAACGGGCGGGTTCGCCGCCGACCGAGGCGGCCTCTATCGGTTATGACGCTCGCGTATAGTGCCCCGAGGGATAGCGCTGAGAGGATCGCGAAATGGACATAATGCCTCGAAAGGCGGCCACTGCCCCGACCGAGGGCAGTGACCGTCGACGCGGGCGTTATCCGTGGGTCGCCGCCCGAATCATGGCAGCACTGGCTATGGCGGTTGTCGGCGTGAAGTCATTCTTCGATATCTTCGGCGAGAAGGTCGCGGCGGACACCGTGGACGCCGGAATGATCGTCACGGTCATTGGCGCCATTTTTATGGTTGGCTCTTTTGTGGCCCTGACAATCGCGGCGAAACGATTTCCGACCACTCTGGCGCCATCCCTCATCGCAGTGCTGATCATCGGCCTGTTCTCCATCATCGGCCTCCTGGCGATACCCGCACGGGAGGACTTCGTCCAGGTCTTCGCCACCGCCCACGTACGCGAGATCTTCGGGCCACACGTCGCGCCGAAGAGTGGGGTCATCACACAGGGCGCCCAACTCGCGGTCGGGTTCGCGCCGATCGCGTTGTTGGCGGTCATGTTCTACAAGCCGGACTGGTTCACCCTCGAAAGCCTGCGGTGGGTGCTCCTGGCCGTGATTCTCGGTGCCGTCGCGCACTCGGTGATCGCCTGGCTGCAGGTCGTCGGCGTCGTTCCATACACCTACTTCTTCAACCTCATGAGCGGCCGGGTCGGGCGCGCGTCGGGAGGCTACTTCCATCCCGCCTCGCTCGGTCGGCTCCTCATCTTCGCGGTGTTCATCCTCTACGCCGCGGGTAACCGTCTACGGCTCAGCACACTGGCCCGGTACGGCATCATCGCCTTCCTGGCCGCGACCGCGGTCGTCAGCACGCACCGCATCACCATCCTCTGTGTGGTGTTGGTGATCGTCGCGTTCGAACTGCGCCGCCTCCCCGAACTCCTCCGGCAGATCTCCGACCTGCCGTTTCGCACGGCCGTCTGGGGGGCCGCCGTCTTCGTCGTTCTATTGGTCCTGGCGGCGATCCGCTGGGGAGCCTATCTGTGGGATCGAGCGCTGTTCCTGCTCACGCAGGTCGGTTCGCTCAACCCCACAAACGATGAGTTCCTGCACGGTCGCGGGCAGATCTGGTTCCGCGTTGCGGATGTGTGGCAGGACGCGCCGTGGGACGTCTGGCTCATCGGACTCGGCTACGAACCATGGAACACCCACGCCGACCCGTTGCGGATATTTGTGGTGTGGGGACTGCTCGGGCTCGCCCTGATGGCGATCATCTTCATCAACCTCTGGCGCGTGACGAAACGGGCCATCGCGGTCGAAGCTCGATGGATGCTCACGGTTCTCTACGTTCTGACGATCGTCTCCGCCCTGACGCAGAAGCCAACCTCATACTCGTACTTCATGTGGTTGTTCTTCCTTTCCCTCCTGCTTCTGGTCAGGTTCTTCCCCGTTCCGAGCGCGCCGGTCGGTGCGCCCAACGATGCTAGTGGTGATCCCAGATGAGTGCCCCCCTATTCATTTCGTGGAAGCGTTATCAGCGTCGTTCCGACGTGCTTGCGGAGGCGTTGGGCGCGGAGGTGGCCTGGCGGCCGTCCAAGGCGACACCGAAGGCCCTTCGGCCCTTCGACTACGTGGCCCACACGAGGAACGACCTCAAGCTGATCCGCTCACGTCGTCCATCGTTCGTGGTCGCGCAGGCGCAGCCGCACCTGTCCGCACTGGCGCCCTACCTGGGCCGGGTTCCGTACATCGTCGACGCGCACAATGGGCAGTTCCAGTCGTGGTGGCGCCGGGTACCGAGCACCGCCTCGATCCTGCGCGGCGCGAAGTTGGTCCTGACCCACACCGCGGAGGCAGATGCCATCGCCCGCGCGGAGTTCCCGGGCCTGCGCACGCTCGTCGTGCACGACCCACTTCGGGAGATCCCACCGGCACAGCCACGGGGCTGGGTGTTCGTCGTGGCCACCGTCGCCCCGGACGAGCCGATGGACGTCCTCATCGACGCGATCGAGGCCATGCCCGACATCCCCTTCGCGACCACCGCGCCACTGCACCGGTTGCCGCCGCCGCTGCGTGAGCGCGCGGAGCGCCTGCCCAACCTCACCTCCCTGGGCTTCCTCGACCTCCCCGACTACGAGGCGGCTGTCGCCGCCGCGCGCGCGGTCGTCGTACTGACCGACCGGGACGCCACCCAGCCCAGTGGCGCCTGTGAGGCCCTGAGCGCGGGTCGGCCGCTGGTCCTGTCCCGCACCCAGACGACCGAGGCCCTGTTCGGAAGCTTCGCCACGCTCGTCGCCAACCAGAGCGACGCTCTGATCGAGGGCGTCCGGCGGGCCACCGCCGAGGACCCGGCTGCGGCCAGGCGGATCTCGACGGCCCGCGAGGCGTGGATGCGGCGCACGGATGCCGAGTTGGAGACGTTGCGGTCGCACGTGCCGGCCAGAGCGACAGCGTGACGGTCGGACGATGACCCGAGTCCAGGTGCAGACCGAAACGGCGGCCGCCGGCCGGTCCGGCGGCGGTATGGCCCGCCGCCTTCGTCAGCTGGGACTGCTCGGGGTCAGCCAGGCTGGCGTCACCGTGCTCGCGTTCCTCACCCAGGTGCTGCTTGCCCGTAGCCTGCCCAAGGCCGACTTCGGTGCCTTCATGGCGGTCATCTCCCTGGTGACGCTGGCCGGGCCGCTGGCCATCTTCGGGGTCGCCGAGTTCTGGCTGCAACGGTTCGGGCGCGAGGGCGAACGGGCGTTCCGTTGGGTGCGCCCGTCCATCGCACTGGTCGTCGTCACGTCTGGTGTGCTGGTCGCCGCGCTCGTCGTCTGGGGGTTGCTCGACCGGCATGACCCCCACGGCGGCGACCTGCGGATCGGGCTCGCCCCGATCATCCTGTCGCTCGTCGCCATGGCGCTGTCCGGGTCGGCTCTCCAACTACAGGGTGCCTACGGCCGGCTCGCGGCGCTGCAGTTGGCGCCGCAGGTGGGTCGGCTCCTCGTAGCCCTCCTGACTCTGGCCTTCGGGCTGTCGGCGCTCATGGTGGTGCTCGGGTACGCGCTCGTGGCAGCCGTCACGGTTGCCATGAGTGTCGTGGTGATCGCGCCGTTCTGGTACGGCCGAGCGACGCTGGAGGGTCACCCGAGGGTGCTCCGCCGGTCGACACGGCCACCCCGGGCGCGCCATCTCGTCGCCGCGACGTGGCTGTTCCTGCTGGGCAGCCTGTTCTACCAACTCGGCATGCAGCTGGGCGTCGTCGTCTCGGCGGAGTTCCTGAGCGCGGAGTCCGCCGCGGTGCTCGCCGTGCCCATGACGCTGCTGACCGCGATCTACCTTCTGCCGCGCATCGTCTACCAGCAGTACTTCCTGGCGAAACTGCACCGGTGGTCCCGCTCCAACCGCAGCGCGGTTCTCATCGCGTACCGCGCCGGCACGGTTGGGATGATCAGCCTCGGGCTGCTCCTCGGCGGCATCGTCGCGATTGTCGGCCGTTACGCCATTCCGCTGATCTTCGGTGCGGAGTACCGGACGTCCGTTCCGGTGATGGCCATCCTCGCGCTGGCGATCCCCCTGCGCTTCGGTTCGGCCAGTGTGGAGTCGCTGCTGATGAGCGGCGGCCTGGTGCGGCAGAAGGTGCTGTACCAGGGCTTGGGCTCACTCGCCTACCTGGCCGGGTTGGCCACCGCGATCCCACTGTTCGGTGTGGCTGGCGCTGCCTGGGCGACGGTGCTGTCCGAGGCGATCATCCTCGTCCTCTTCTGGTCCCGAGCGAAGCGTGACGTCGTCGCGGGTGCCGACCTGCCTTCCTGGGCGGAGATCCGACGGATGGTCCTCAAGAACTAGCCCACGTCGACGGCCGTGCGGCGGCCCCGACGCGGTTGCGCCGGGGCCGCCGATGGTCAGGCCAGCGGACCGATCTCGCGTTCGACAGCGATGCGTAGGTCACGCTCGGACACCGCACGGCGGGCCGCCTCCATCACCGGGGCGAGGAACACGTCGGGCCCGGGCTCACCGATCACGTCGGCGAGCGCCTCCACCGCGGCCCGGCCGGCCGGTGACGGCTCCAGCGGGGCCCGCAGTTGAAGGCCGCGCACGCCGGCCAACAACTCCACGGCGAGCAGGCTGGTCAGGTTGTCCAGCACGGTACGCAGCTTCTTGGCCGCGGCCCAGCCCATCGAGACGTGATCCTCCTGCATTCCGCTGGTGGGCAACGAGTCCACCGAGGCGGGGGCGGCCAGCCGACGGTTCTCGGCGACGATCCCGGCCGCCGTGTACTGGGCGATCATCAGCCCGGAGTTGACCCCGGCGTCGGGAGAGAGGAACGCCGGCAGTTCCCGGGAGCGGGTGACGTCGAGCAGCCGGTCCACCCGCCGTTCGGCGATCGCGCCCACCTCGGCGGCGGCGATGGCGAGGAAGTCCGCGGCGAAGCCGAGCGGCGCGCCGTGGAAGTTCCCGGTCGACTCGACCCGGCCGTCCGGCAGCACCACCGGGTTGTCCACCACGGACACCAGCTCCCGGGCGGCGACGGTGCGCACGAAGTCCAGGGTGTCGCGGGCCGCGCCGGCCACCTGCGGCGCGCACCGCATCGAGTACGCGTCCTGCACGGCGTGCGCCAGGTCGTCGCGGTGTGAGTCCATCACCCGGGAGTCCTGCAACAGCCGGTGGATGTTCGCCGCCGACGCCGCCTGACCGGGGTGCGGCCGGATCGCGTGCAGCTCGGGCAGGAACGGCCGCTCCGAGCCGAGCATGGCCTCGATGGCCAGCGCGGCCGTCACGTCCGCCATCGCGAACAGGTGGGCCGCGTCGTGGATCGCCAGCAACAGCATGCCGAGCATGCCGTCGGTGCCGTTGATCAGCGCCAGCCCCTCCTTGGCGGCCAACTCGATCGGCTTCAGCCCGGCGGCGGCCAACGCCTCGGCCGCGTCCCGCCGCTCACCGGCCGGGCCGAGCACCCAGCCCTCACCGAGCAGCACCAGCGCGCAGTGCGCCAACGGTGCCAGGTCACCGGAGGCGCCCAGCGAGCCGTGCTCCGGCACCCACGGGGTGATGTCGTGGTTGAGCAGGTCGACCAGGGCCTCGGCGACCAGCGGTCGGACCCCGGAACGGCCCAGGGCGAGGGACCGGACCCGCAGCAGCATCATGGCCCGGACCACCTCGCGCGGCATCGGAGCGCCCACCCCGGCGGCGTGCGAGCGGATCAGCGCGTGTTGCAGCTCGGCCCGTCGCTCCGGGGCGATGAAGGTGTTGGCCAACGCCCCGAACCCGGTCGAGACCCCGTAGACGGGGCGACCCGACGACTCGATGCCGTCCACGATGGCCCGGCTGGTCGCCATCGCCTCGATGGTGGCGGGGGCGAGAACGACCGTGGCGGTGCCGCGGGCCACCGCGAGCACGTCGTCGGCGGTGATCCCGGTGGGCTGGATGGTCACGTTCGTCATTGCGGAACTCCGTTGCGTATTACCTGGCGGATCAGGGGGACACCGGGCCGGTAGGCCAGGTGCAGGTGTGACGGCGCGTCGAGGACGACGAGGTCGGCCCGCGCGCCGGGGGTGAGGACACCGATGTCGTCGCGGCGCAGCGCCCGCGCGCCACCGGCGGTGGCGGCCCAGACCGCCTCCGCCGGGGTCATCCGCATCTCGCGGACCGCGAGGGCGACGCAGAACGGCATCGACGAGGTGTACGACGAGCCGGGGTTGCAGTCCGTCGCCAGCGCCACCGTGACACCGGCGTCGAGCAGCCGGCGCGCGTCCGGGTACGGCGAGCGGGTGGAGAACTCCGCGCCGGGCAGCAGTGTCGCCACCGTGCGGGTGCCCGACCCGTCGCTGTGAGCGGTGTCGGCCAACGCGGCCACGTCGGCGTCGCTGAGGTGGGTGCAGTGGTCGACGCTGGCCGCGTCCAGCTCCACCCCGAGCTGAACGCCGGGGCCGGGGCCGAGCTGGTTGGCGTGCAGCCGTACGCCCAGCCCGGCGGCCTGACCGCAGGCCAGGATGGCGCGGGCGTGGTCCACGTCGAAGGCGCCCCGCTCGCAGAACACGTCGATCCACTTCGCGTACGGAGCGGCGGCGGCCAGCATCGGCCCGCAGACCAGTCCGACGTAGTCGTCGGGGCGGTCGGCGTACTCGGCGGGCACCACGTGCGCGCCCAGGAAGGTGGTCTCGGTGCTGGTCTCAGCGGCGATCCGCAGCGAGCGGGCCTCGTCGGCGACGGTCAGGCCGTACCCACTCTTGATCTCCATGGTCGTGGTGCCCTGGCGCAGCGCTTCCCCGCGGAGCCGACGCACGGTGGCCCGCAGTTCCTCGTCGGTCGCGGCCCGGGTCGCGCCGACAGTGGTCCGGATGCCGCCGCCGGTGTAGGGCTGACCGGCCATCCGGGCGGCGAACTCGGCGGCCCGGTCCCCGGCGAAGACCAGGTGGGCGTGGCTGTCCACGAAACCGGGCAGCACGGCGGCCCCACCGGCGTCCACGTGATGGTCAGCGGCCGGCGCGTACGCGGACGACCCGACCCAGGCCACCCGGCCCTCCTCGACCAGCACGGCGGCGTCGCGGCGGATGCCGAGCGGGCCCTCACCGGCACCGTTGGTGACCAGCTCCCCGATATTGTCGACCAGCAGGCTGCTCATGTGGGGTTCACCGCCTCGATGGCCGCCGCCAGCTCGGCCGGCACGTCGACGGTCAGGTGCCGGCCCTCGGCCACCACCACCCGGCCGTCCACCATGACCTGCTCGACGTCCGCCGCGCCGGCCGCGAAGAACACGCCCACCGGCGGCACCCCGGCGGTGCGGGCGCTGTCCAGGCGTACCGTCACCAGGTCGGCGCGGGCACCCACGGCGATCCTCCCGGCGTCGGCCCAGCCCAGCGCGGTGTGCCCGGCGGCGGTGGCCGCCGTCAGCAGGTCGAGCGGCGCGAAGTGGCCGCGCCGGCGGGTACGCAGCCGCTCGTCCAACTCCACCGCCCGGGCCTCCTCGAACAGGTCGATCACCGCGTGACTGTCGCTGCCCAGGCTGAGCCGGATGCCCGCCTCGGCCATCAGCCGGGCCGGGCCGATCCCGTCGGCGAGATCCCGCTCCGTGGTGGGGCAGAGGCACACGCCGGTCCGGCTGTCGGCGAGCAGGGCGAGGTCCGCGCTGGTCGGGTGGGTGGCGTGGACGGCTGTGGTGTTCGGCCCGAGCACGCCGTGCTCGGCGAGCAGCGCGGTCGGCGAGCGCCCGTGCACCGCCCGGCACTCGTCGTTCTCGGCCGGCTGCTCGGAGAGGTGCACGTGCAGCGGCGCCTGCCGCTCCCCGGCCCACTCGGCGACAGCGCGGAGCTGGTCGGCCGGGACCGCCCGCACCGAGTGCACAGCCGCGCCGACCCGGACGTGCGGGTCCGCCGGCTGGAACGCCCCGGCCCGTTGTGCCCAGCGGGCCGCGTCCCCGTCGCCGAAACGGCGCTGCGGCCCGGCCAGCGCCTGGCCATCCACAGTGGAGGTGAGGTAGGCGGTGTCCAGCAGGGTGAGCCGGATCCCGGCGTGCGCGGCGGCCTCGACCAGCGCCGCGCCCATCTCGTTCGGGTCGTCGTACGCGCCGCCGCCGGGCCGGTGGTGCAGGTAGTGGAACTCGCCCACACAGGTGACGCCGGCGAGCGCCATCTCCGCGTAGACAGCGCGGGCCAGGGCGAGATGGGTGTCCGGATCCAGCCGGTCCGCGATGGCGTACATCTGGTCCCGCCAGGTCCAGAAGTCACCCCGGCCGCCGTGGGTGCGCCCACGCAGCGCCCGGTGGAAGGCATGCGAGTGCGCGTTGGCGAGACCGGGCACTGTCAGGCCGGGCAGCCGGGTGGCGTCCCGCAGCACCTCGACACCGGCGGCGGGGCCTTCGCCGCCGACCAGTGGCGTGAGCGCGGAGATCCGGCCGGCTTCGACCTCGATGAGCACGTCGGGTGTGGGTTCGGCGTGCTCGGGCAGCCAGGCGTACTGGGCGAGCCAGCGGGCGGTGGTCATGCTCCTCGCTTCCTTTGGAGCTGAATCGTCTGCGACATCAACGGCCGGGGCGATGTCGGCGGTTCGGGTGACCTCAGCGGTTCAGGCGATCTCTCCGGCTGGCCCGTCGACCCGTTCACGCGCATGTCAGCTCCTCCAGCACCCGGGCCAGCGCCCGTACCCCGGCCGCGCAGTCATCGTCCGTCGCGGCCTCGGCGGGGGAGTGCGAAATCCCGGTCGGATTGCGCACGAAGAGCATCGCGGTGGGCAGGTGCGCGGCGAGCACCCCGGCGTCGTGGCCCGCCCCGGTGGGCAGCACCGGGGCGTCGAGCAACGTGGCCAGCCGTTTGGCCAGCCCACCGTCGAAGGCGACCAGCGGGGTGGCCGACTCCTCGGTGACTGTCACCTCCGTACCGTCGCGGCGGGCGCGCTCGGCGAGCTTGCCGCGCACCGCGTCGATCAGCCCGGTCAGCGTCTGCGGGTCGGCGGCCCGGGCGTCCAACCAGCCGGTCACCTTCGACGGGATCGCGTTGGTGGCGTTGGGCTCGACGGCGACCCGGCCCACCGTGGCGTGCGCGCCGCGCAGCCGGGCCTCCTTGTTGGCGGCCAGCACCGTGAACGCGTAGGTCAGCATCGGGTCGCGCCGGTCGGCCATCCGGGTGGTACCCGCGTGGTTGCCCTCGCCGACGACGTCGAAGCGCCACCTGCCGTGCGGCCAGATCGCGCTGGCCACCGCGACCGGCGCGTCCGTGTCGACCAACGCACGGCCCTGCTCGACGTGCAACTCCACGAAGGCGCCGAACCGGCCCAGCAGCTCCGGCCGGGCACCCGCCGGCCGATCGCCGAGCGCCTCGGCGAAGCTCACCCCGGCCGCGTCGCGCAGGCCGGCCGCGCGCTCGGCCGACAGCGCGCCGGTGAGCAGCCGCGACCCCAGACACGGTACGCCGAAGCGCGCCCCCTCCTCCTCGACGAAGGCACCCAGCACCAGCGGCCGGCCGGGGGTGACGCCGGCGGCGCGCAGCTCGTCCACGGCGAGGAACGCGCTGACGATGCCGAGCGGCCCGTCGTACGCCCCGCCGTGCGGCACCGAGTCGAAGTGGCTGCCGGTGAGCACCGCGTCCGACGCCTCCGGGTCGCCCCAGTGGGCGAAGAGGTTGCCGTTGCCGTCCTCGGTGACCGGCATGTCCCGACGCTCGGCCTGCGCGCGGAACCAGGCGCGCAGCTCCCGCTCCGGTTCGGTCAACGCGTACCGCAGGTAACCGCCGCTGTCGGCGTCCCGCCCGACCGGCGCGATCTCGTCCCACAGCGCCCGGAACCGGGCCGAAAGGTCGTCGCTCATGCGGCACCTCTGTTATTCGCGACTGCGGGGCTCCGCTGCGCTGCACTCCTCGCGCTCATGCGGGCCCGCCCTCGGTCATCGGCACCCGGACGCCGGTGCGGTCGGCGACCTCGCGGGCGCTCTCGTAGCCGGCGTCGACGTGCCGGATGACCCCCATCGCCGGGTCGTTGGTGAGCACCCGCTCGATCTTCTGACCGGCCAGGGCGGTGCCGTCCGCCACGCACACCTGCCCGGCGTGGATGGACCGGCCGATGCCCACCCCACCGCCGTGGTGAATGGACACCCAGGATGCGCCACTGGCCGTGTTGACCAGGGCGTTGAGCAGCGGCCAGTCGGCGATGGCGTCGGAACCGTCGGCCATTCCCTCGGTCTCCCGGTAGGGGCTGGCGACGCTGCCGGTGTCCAGGTGGTCCCGGCCGATCACCACCGGGGCGGAGAGTTCGCCGGAGGCGACCATGTCGTTGAACCGCACGCCCGCCAGGTCCCGTTCGCCCTGGCCCAGCCAACAGATCCGGGCCGGCAGGCCCTGGAAGGCGACCCGCTCACCGGCCAGCCTGATCCAGCGGGCCAGCGACTCGTTCTCCGGGAACAGGTCGAGGACGGCCCGGTCGGTGGCAGCGATGTCGGCCGGGTCGCCGGAGAGCGCCGCCCACCGGAACGGACCCCTACCCTCACAGAACAACGGCCGGATGTACGCGGGCACGAAACCCGGGAAGTCGAAGGCGCGCTGGTAGCCGGCGAGCTGCGCCTCGCCCCGGATCGAGTTGCCGTAGTCGAACACCTCGGCGCCGGCGTCGAGGAAACCGACCATCGCCGCCACGTGCCGGGCCATCGACGCCCGGGCGCGCTCGGTGAACTCGGCCGGCTTGGCCGCCGCGTACTCCCGGGCGTCGGCCAGCTCCACCCCCACCGGAAGGTACGACAGCGGGTCGTGCGCGCTGGTCTGGTCGGTCACGATGTCGATCTCCACGCCCCGCACCAGGAGTTCGGGGAAGACCACCGCCGCGTTGCCGACCACGCCGACGGAGAGCGCGCGCCGGTCCCGCTTCGCGGCGAGCACCCGCCGCACCGCGTCGTCGAGCGAGTCGGCCACCTCGTCCAGGTAACGGTCGTGCACCCGGCGGTCGAGCCGGCTGCGGTCCACGTCCACGATCAGGCAGACGCCGCCGTTCATGGTGACCGCGAGTGGCTGCGCGCCGCCCATTCCGCCGCAGCCGGCGGTCAACGTCAGCGTGCCGGCGAGAGTGCCCGCGCTCTGCCCCTGCCCGTCGCCGTGGGCGTCGGCGAGCTTGGCGGCCACCGCCGCGAACGTCTCGTAGGTGCCCTGGAGGATGCCCTGGGTGCCGATGTAGATCCACGAACCGGCGGTCATCTGCCCGTACATGGTCAGCCCGAGCTGTTCGAGGCGGCGGAACTCCGGCCAGGTCGCCCAGTCGCCGACCAGGTTCGAGTTGGCCAGCAGCACCCGGGGCGCCCACTCGTGGGTGCGCATGACCCCGACCGGGCGGCCCGACTGCACCAGCATCGTCTCGTCCTCGCGCAGGTCGGTCAGGGTGCGGACCAACGCGTGGTACGACGGCCAGTCGCGTGCCGCCTTGCCGGTGCCGCCGTAGACCACCAGGTCGTCGGGGCGCTCGGCCACCTCGGGGTCGAGGTTGTTCATCAACATCCGTAGGGCGGCCTCCTGCTGCCACCCGCGGGTGGTGAGCTGGCTGCCCCGTGCGGCACGAATGGGCTGGGTCATCTCTGGTCTCCTCCGGTCAACCGAGGAACAACTGTCGGCGGGCCGCCGAGGCTTCGAACGCCTCCAGTCGGCGCTGGGTGTCGGCCGGCGCGGCATCGCAGATCGCCTGCAGCAGCACCATGGCCAGGGTCATCGGGGCGGTGTGCAGGTCGAAGACGAGCTGCGCGCCCACGGCGGCGGCGAGCACCACGTCGGCGTGCTCGGTGGCCGGGCTGACCGGCGAGTCGGTGATCGCCACCACTGTCAACCCGGCGTCGCGGGCGTCGCGCAACGCGTCCAGGGTTTCCCGGGGGTAGCGGGGCAGCACGAAGGCGAGCACGGCGCTCGCCCCGGCCTCGGCGGCCTGCTCCAGGCGGTCGGTGAGCAGGCTGCCCCCGTCGTCGAGGACCCGCACGTCCGGGTGCACCTTGGCCGCGAAGTAGGCGAAGTACGCGGCCAGCGGTGCGGCGGCGCGCAGGCCGAGCACCGGCAGCGGACGACTCGCGGCGAGCAACCGCCCGGTCTCGGCGATCCGGTCCCGGTCGGCGAGCTGACCGGCCAGTCGGTCCAGGTTGTCCATCTCGGCGCGGACCGCCTGCTGGAGCTCGTTGCCGGCGTCCGCCGACCCGCCCGGTGCAGTGGCGGTGAGGTCGCGCAGCCGGCGGCGCAGCGCCGGGTAGCCGTCGTGGCCGAGCGCGACGGCGAACCGGGTGACCGACGGCTGACTGACCCCGGCCAACTCGGCCACCTCGGCGGCGGACAGGTAGGCCACGGTGGGCGCGTGCTGCACCAGACAGTGCGCGATCCGGCGCTGGGTGGGGGTGAGCCGCACCCCCTGGAACAGGTCGAGCACCTGCTCGGCCGGCGCCCCGACAGCTCCTTCATTCACATGGTGACTCTATGCATGAAAACTTTCACAGGGCAACCGTTCGCCCCGGGTTACCCGATCCGCAGAGTGGTCGGTTGGTCGACCGGCGGCGGGCCAGGCGAGCGTTCCCTCTGTAGGATCCGCACGGCGGTCAAGCAGAGGAGTACGCATGCAATCGGTTGGCCCGTACCGGTTCACCCACATGTTGGGCACCTGCCCCGTGGGCAAGGCCTGGGCCGCCATCGATGAACAGGGCCGGTTCGTGACAGTCGCCGTGCTGGACGCCGTGGCGGCGAACACACCCGGCTGGCGGGAAGCCTTCACCGGAACTGCCAACGCCATGTCGCAGCGGCCGGGCGGCCAGGCCTTCACGTACGCTGATTTCTTCGCCGACGAGCCGTGGGCGGCCTACCCGGCTGAGGCGGGCCCCGGGGCCGAGAAGTTGTTCCGCGCGCTGGGACAGGAATATCACCCGGTACCGACCGAAGAGGCTGGCACGCCGAAGCAGGACGACTCTCCGACGCCGGTCAGCGGGGTGCCGCGCCAGCCGTCCGGGCCCCCACAGTCGGTGTCCGGCCCACCGCATCCGGTCTCCGCGCCACCGCAGCCGGTCTCCGGTGCACCGCAGCCCGTTTCTGGTACGCCGCAGCCAATCTCCGGAGCACCGATCGCGCCATGGGCGCTGCATTCCGGCGCGCTGCCCACCGTGCCGCCCGCCCCGATCCCGCCGCCGGGCGACGACGCGCCCCAGTCACCCGCACCGGTGTCCGCTGCTCCGGCGGATCCATCGCCCTCTGATCCGTTCCGCGCCTCGGTCCGACGGATCAAGCCGTCGGAGCCGCCCCCGCGACGTACCGGGCTCTGGGTAGGGCTCGCCGCGGTTGTGCTTCTGGTGGCCGTGGTGAGCGGCGTGGGCATCTGGGCGATCGCCGGCAGCGAGCAGCCCGATCCGTACGTTCCGCCGACCGGCGCCTCCACCACGGGGTCCTCTACCGCCGCTCCGATCGAGCCGGCGTTGAAACCGTGGGCGCAGGCCTCCCTGTACAGCCCGGAGGAGAAGGCCCTCGCCGTCGCCGCGCCATCGCTGGTCTTCGTCGAAGCGGTCTTCACCGGGTACGTCCGCGACGCCAGGACGAACGCCCTGGTGCACCCCCAGCCCGTCTCCTTCATCCGTCGGTGCAGTGGTTTCCTGGTGACTCCGGACGGCCACGCTGTCACCAACGGATCCTGCGTCAAGCCTGCCGAGGCTCATGCCCGTTGGCTCGCCGTTGACGCGTTGGCCAGGACGCTCGTGCAGGGAAAGCAACTTCCCGCCGGGCAGATCTCCGCGTATGTCGCGGCCAACCTCCCGAAGGTGCGCTTCACGGGCGTCGAGCCGGGAACCGAGCCGACGAGTGCGGTCTACGGCCAGCTCAACAGGGCAAAGGGAAACGTGGTGGAGGAGCCGGCCATCAAGGCCGAGGTCGTCCGGAGCCTGTCCGAAGACAACGGCAACACCGCGCTGCTCAAGCTCGCTCGGGGCAACCTACCTGCGGTGGAGCTCAACCCGTCGGCGAGCCTCGCAGAGGGTCCCCCGGTGCGCATTCTCGCCTACGCGACCTCTGACGTCGTCTTTCGTAACGCTACGTACCGTCCTCAGTCGAGGACGGTGACGATCACCGGAACGAGCCAGCGAGGGCCGGTCTCTATCTACCTCGTCAACGCGGACCTCGGCCCCGCCTCACACGGGGGAATCGCCCTCGATGCCACCGGCCGGGTCGCTGGCCTCATCTATCAGGACCAGGCAGCGCCGGACCGCGCGAATCGAGCGATCCTGCCGGCGTCGACGATCAGCGCGCTGCTGGACGAGGCCGGTGTCGCCAACACGCTCGGCGATACCGACAAGGTTTACCGCAGCGGGCTGGACGCGTACTTCCGCGGTGACTCCTCTGATGCCGTCGCCCAGCTCGAGAAGGCAGCCGCCGCGACGCCCGACAACCTTCTCGCGCCGGCCTACCGGCAGAACGCCACCGAGCGTCAGCGATTGGAGAGTGCGTCGCGGGAGCAGTCGAGCACCCTCGTGCTCGTGTTGGTCGGATGCGCCGGCGTGCTGCTCGTCGCCCTCGTGATCCTCGCCGTGCTGCTCATCCGTCGACGCGACCGGTGACCACTGGTCACCAATTCTCGCGGATCGGACACATCGGAATATAGGCGCCAAGTTTCCCCGTTGGTGATCGCCCTCATTGGTCATTCACCCACAACAAACAATCCGTACCGGGGAGAAAGAGTGGATGTTCGGTTGAGCCGATTCCACCGGCCAGTGCTGGTCGGGATGCCGGCTGCGGCGGAGCGTTCGCCCCGTGTCGGCCCTGGCGCTGGCCAGCGAATCCGCTTACTGAGTCAGCATTTTCGGTCGACATGGCGGGCGTCGCCAGGTGATGGTGCGCTGGTGCGGCGAGGGCTATACTCCGACTTGTTGCGCGATGGATCTTCATTGTCGTCGATCAAGGGAACGGTCCCGCGAACGCGTCGCTGAAAATCGCTGCGAATGGTGGCTTTTCATGGGGGTGGCGAAGATGGGCGTGTTGAATCGTCGTGTCACGTGGGCCGACGGGGATGGTCTGGTGGAGGGCCTAGGCGGTTCTGGTGGGCTACGATGCGGCTTCCTTCCGTGAGGAACCACCCCGCATACTCGCACCCTTCCTCGCGGCATGACCCTGCTGGCAACACGTTGTCCTCCGAACAGGACACCAAGCCTTCGATGATCGACGGGCCGACGGTGCCGGCGATGCCGGTTGTCGACGCTGCGACCCTCCCGATGATGCGGGCGGTAGAGCAGGTAACCCCCGCCTTCTCGGTGTGCATCGCCGTCCGGGACCGGCCCGAGCTCCTGGTGAAGTCTATCCGGAGTGTGCTTGCCGGCACTTTCAGCGACTTCGAGCTCATCGTTGTCGACGACGGCTCGGCGGTTGCCGTACGCGATGGGTTGGCTGCGGCGGGTCTGCTCTCCGACCGTCGGATCCGTGTCGTCCGCCAAAATCCGACGGGGATCAGCGCGGCGCGCAACGCTGCCCTGCGCGTCGCGCGCGGCAGAGTGGTCACCGTGCTCGACTCGGACGACGAGTTGGCACCCGACGGCCTGGCCAAGCTGCACGAATTCCTTGCTCAGACGGGCGCACGTTGGGTCTACACCGACTACGAGGAGATCGTCGGCGACTCGGCAAAGGTGATCAGGCTCCCCTCGTTCCCCGATGCCCGTCGGATGCTCTGGTCCGTGCTGACCCGGCCCCGGCTGCCCTTCAAGCACTCCGGCATGACCATGGACCGCCTGCTGCTGCTTGAGCTCGGCGGGTACGACGAGCAAATGTCGATCAAGGTTGATGTCGAGTTGGTGCTGCGCGCCCTCAGTAACGGGGTGCACCTGCAGCGACTCGACGACCCGATCGTTCGATTCCACCGGCACAGTGGCAGCATCAGCCGGCGGCGCATCGCCGGCCTCCTCGCCTGGCGCAAAATGATCAAGAGGTACATCCGCCCACGTGTTCCGGGCCTCGCGCTGTGCGTCGTGACGGTGCGTGCGGTGAGTGAGCTCGGCAAATGGGCGGTCACCGCCGCCGGGCGGTGACCCACGCGCGGCGAGCCGAAGCGGAGTGGCTCGCCGGACTGACACCATCCACTCAGGACGCTTTGCCTTCTTGGCCCCAGGCCCAGGGACCGAAGCGGGGTTCTGAGGCGGCGAGGCAGGAGTTTCAGGCCCGTTGCGACGCGTCAAAGGAACTGATCGGGCGATAGCAGGAGCACCCGAACCGCCACTAGGCAGGACCTCCTGCCGACGCATAGGGTGCACGTCGCGATCTCCCGACGGGGGCGACATGGGAAAGGAAGGTCGTGTCCGCACAGACGCAATTCCTCACGGCTGTCTCGTCGCAGCAAAGACCGAGTTTCGACCCGGACCTGGGGGTGATCACGCCACCCTCCAACGGCATGCCGCGATCGGTGTTCGCACGTCCGGTCGCGCCTCGGGCCAACTGGCGCCGCCGCTACGTGGCCTGGCTGGTCCTGCTCGACGTCCTCGCGGCCCTGGCCGCCAGCCGGACGGTCGTCACCCTGCTGGCCGACGCCGACGCCGGTTTCTGGGACCAGCGGGTGCTCGGGAACGTCAGTTCCTTCAGCCTCGCGGCCTTCGTCGGCGTTCCGGTGGGCTGGCTGATCATGCTCGTCGCCTCCGGGGCGTATGACCAGCGGGCACTCGGGTTGGGCACCGAAGAACTCAAACGGGTTGCGCGGGCCAGCCTCGCGATGGCCGCCGGTGTCTCGTTCCTGGCGCTCGGCTTCAAGAAGGACCTGTCCCGGGCGACTGTCGCTGCCATCATCGTCTGCCTGCTGCTCTACACGCTGGTGGTTCGGTTCGCCGCACGGGTAGTGCTGCGGCGGATCCGGCGTACCGGGCGGGCATCGCAGAAGGTGCTGCTGGTCGGCCGTCTCGTCGACGCCCTCGCGGTGCACGAGGTGGTGACCCGCAACTACGGGGCCGGGCTGCACCCGGTCGCCATCCACCTGCCACACCATCCCCGTCCGGGCGAGCGGGTGAACGCCCCGGTGCCGGTGTACGTGGGCTGGGACCTGGTGCCGCTGGTCCAACAACTCGGCGCGGACACCATCGCGGTCTGCGGCCCGGCCAGCCTGGAGTCGTACGAGCTTCGCAAGCTCGCCTGGCAGTTGGAGGGCACCGGCCTCAACCTGGTGGTGGTCCCCCAGGTCACCGACGTCACCGGTCCCCGCATCCACGTCCGGCCCATCGAGGGCCTTCCCCTGCTCAACGTGGACGAGCCGACCATCTCCGGTCTCTCGCTGCTGGCCAAGAGCGTGCTGGACCGGGTGACCGCGCTGGTCGGGCTGGTGCTGCTGAGCCCGGTGCTGTTCGCCATCGCGCTGGCCATCAAGATCAACGATCCCGGGCCGGTGATGTTCCGGCAGACCCGCATCGGCCACGAGGGACGCGCCTTCAAGGTCTGGAAGTTCCGGACCATGTACACCGACGCCGAGCAGCGGCTGGCGACCTTGAAAGATCGCAACGAGAGCGACGGCTTGCTCTTCAAGATGAAGGACGACCCCCGGGTCACCCCGATCGGCCGGCACCTGCGGGCGCTCTCCCTGGACGAACTGCCCCAGCTGATCAACGTGCTGCGCGGGCAGATGTCGCTGGTCGGGCCGCGTCCACTGCCCACCGAGGACGACGACTACCGCGGTGACGTCCGTCGGCGGCTGCTGGTGCGGCCGGGCATCACCGGCCTCTGGCAGATCTCCGGCCGCTCCAACCTCACCTGGGACGACGCGGTCCGGCTGGACCTGCACTACGTGGACAACTGGTCGCTGGTGTACGACCTCGCCATCCTCTGGAAGACGGCCAGCGTGGTGCTGGCCCGGCGCGGGGCATACTGACCGACCCGGTCACACCGGGGTTTCCGGAAGGACCACAGACACACAGCGACGGGCGGCGGCCGGGAGGCCGCCGCCCGTCTGTTGTCTCGACTGCCGGCGGGTCCCGCGCCGGCCCCAGGTCACTTCTTGCCGAGGCTGACGATCTCGGCGACCGAGTCCCGGCGGACCGCGTCGTAGAACGTCTTGACTCGGGCGTTGTCGGCCAACACCACGCTCTCCGAGCCGATCCGGCCGGTGCCCTTGGTGGGGCTGGTCACGAAGGTCATGTTCCCGCCGCGAACGCCACGCATCTGCGTCGCCATGTCGAACAGCGACAGCTCCTTGTCCACCGAGACGGAGTTCGAGGTGGCCTTGAGGAAATTGTTCAACTTGCCGGGGTTGGTGAGGATGCCGCCGGAGGAGGCCTTGTCGATGATGGCGCGAATCACCTGCTGCTGGTGGCGGATCCGGGCGAAGTCACCGTCGGCGAACTGCTTGCGCTGGCGGGAGTAGTCCAGAGCCGCCTCACCGTCCATCCGCTGCACACCCTTCTTGAAGGTGCGGAACGGCTCGTGGATCGAGGTGAAGCTCTTCTCCGAGTCGATGTCCACGCCGCCCAGCGCGTCGATGATCTCCTTGAAACCAGCGAAGTCGATCAGCGTCACATGGTCCACCCGGACCCCGGTGAACTTCTCCACCGTCTGCACCATCAGCGGCACCCCACCCCAGGCGTACGCGGCGTTCACCTTGGCGTCCCGGCCACCGTTGTTGCCGTCCGCCGACTTCGGCACCGAAACCCAGGTGTCGCGGGGAATCGAGATCAGCTGGGCGCTCTTCCGGTCCTTCGGCAGGTGCGCCAGGATGATCGTGTCGGTACGCGAGCCGCTCGTCTTCTCCGGGTCGCGGGAGTCGCTGCCCAGAATCATGATGTTCATCGCGCCGTCGACGGCCGCCTGGGGGCGCGACTCCTCGGGCACGCCGTCGAAGGCGTCGACCCGCTCGATACCCGACTCGACCGACCGCAGGTAGAGACCGCCGGCCACCATGCCGCTGCCCCCCAGCACCAGCAAGATCAGCAGGCTGAACAGGGCGATCCGGCGCCAGCGGCGGCGGCGCGGCGGTGCGGCGGCCGGCGGAATGTCCTCGGTCGGTTGAGGCCCGCCGGCGGCGCCGTAACTCGGTTCCGCCCAGTGCTCCGCTGTATGTTCACGACGTGGCATGGGCGCGATGCTACTGAACGTGGTTTCTCAGCGCGTACCCTCGTCCGGACAACATCGTGCGACGTGAGTCCCAAATCGGGCGGCGCACCATCCGCCGTTTCCCTCTGCCGGCGCTCCCGGGGAAGTGGTATGAACCTTCGGTGGACGCAACGAAGCTCCGCCGAGCCATCGCCCGCACCCCGCTCGCACCCGTCGCCGCCTTCCCCAAGCGGTTCGCCCGGGTCGCCCGACACGACGCCAAGGTGCTGCGCGCCTCGGCCCGGTGGCTGGTCACCTCCCGTGAGCATCACAACTACACCTACGAGCTGACCAAGCTGAGCCGCCACCACCTGACCTGGTTCGTCAGCGTCGTCTGCGACATCCCCGTGCAGCAGGTCCGCGCCTACGTCGCCGAGATCGAGTCCGACGACACGCTGCGCCACCACATCGAGCACGCCACCGCCACCGCAGCCCGCCGCGGCCTCGCCGACCGGAAGGTCCGCTACGCCCGACGCGTCGGCTGGTACGCGATCGTCCGGGCCACCCACCCCGCACACGTGGTGGAGACCGGCGTCGACAAGGGGTTGGGCACCTGCGTCCTGGCGTCCGCCCTGTTGCGCAACGCGCAGGAGGGGCACCCCGGCCGGGTCACCTCCCTGGACATCAACCCGGAGGCTGGCTACCTTGCCCGGGTCGCGCCCTGGTCCGAGGTCGTCGACCTGGTGATCGGCGACTCGATCGCCTCGATCGGCGCGCTGGACCGCCCGGTGGACCTGTTCCTGCACGACAGCGACCACAGCCGCGCCCACGAGAAGCGTGAGTTCGACGCCGTGGAGCCCAAGCTCGCCCCCGGCGCGATCCTGCTCACCGACAACGTCACCAGCACCAACGTGCTCGCCGAGCACGCCGAACGCACCGGCCGCCGGTTCCTCGCCTACCGGGAGAGCCCGGTCAACCACTGGTACCCGGGCGACGGGATCGGCGTGGCATGGTGAGCGGGTGCGGCTGACCTCCATTCACACGTACCCGATCAAGGGTTGTCACCGGCTCGACCACGACGGTGCGTTCGTGCACCAGTGGGGGCTGGCCGGCGACCGGCGCTGGATGGTCGTGGACGCCGACGGCGTCGGCGTCACCCAGCGGGACACCACCCGCCTCGTCGGCCTGCGCGCCTCGGTGCGCCCCGGAGGTCTGTCGCTACGCGCCGACGGACAGCCCGACCTCGACGTGCCCGAGCCCGCCGGCGGTGAACCGGTACCGGTGCGCACCTTCCGCAGCCGCGCCTTCCCGGTCCCCGCGCTGCCGGCCGGCCAGCAGGCCGACGACTGGCTCAACGCCCTGCTCGGCCGACCCGTCCGGTTGGTCTGGCTGGCCCAGCCGACCCGCCACCTGGCCGCCGGGACCCGCGAACACGACACCGGTGACCAGGTCAGTTTCGCCGACGCCTACCCGGTGCTGCTGGCGAACACCGCCTCCCTCGACGGCCTCAACGACTGGCTCGCCGAGGCGGGGGAGGAACCGGTGCCGATGACCCGGTTCCGACCCAACCTGGTGGTCAGCGGCGCGCCGGCCTGGGCCGAGGACGACTGGGTCGGTCGGCCACTGCGCATCGGCGACCGACTGTTCCGGGCCGCCGGGCCGTGCGACCGGTGCGTGGTGACCACCACCGACCAGGAGACCGGGGTACGCACGAAGGAGCCGCTGCGCACCCTCGGGCGGCACCGCAACGTCAAACAGAAACTCCTCTTCGGACTCAACCTGGTGCCGCTCGGCAGTGGACCCCTGGCCGTGGGCGCCCCGATCGTCGTCGCGCCCTGACCCCGCCGCCAACCGGCAATCTGCACCCTCTCATCACCGTCCGTCGATGCTGTCTTAGCTTTGGCTTAGCCCGCTTGTCGCTACCCGCCAGAATCCGGCAGCATCGCCGTCGTGCCGGACGGAAGCGTTGTCGACATCACCATCGACCTGGACCATCCCCCAGCGGACCGGCCGGCACCGTCGTCCGGCGCGAAGCCCTGGCTGGTCGCCACCGGCGTCACCGTCCTCGCGGCGACGCTCGGGCTCACCCTCGCCCTACGCTCCGGATCCACCCCGGCCTGCGCCGCCGGCCGGACGCTCGCCGCCGCGCCGCCCACCGGCAACACCACGCACACCGGAAAGGCGACCTTCTACGACTCCAAGGGAGCCGGCGGCAACTGCTCGAACCCCGCCGCCCCGGCCAACCGGCTCTACGTCGCGCTCGGGCCGACGGAATACTCCGCCGGTGCCGCCTGCGGCGGATTCCTCGACGTCGTCGGCCCGAAGGGCACCGTCCGGGTGCTCATCATGGACCAGTGCCCGGAGTGCCAGCCCGGCCACCTCGACCTGTCCCGTGAGGCGTTCGCCCGGATCGCCGACCCGGTCCAGGGCGTCGTTCCGGTCACCTACCGCGCGGTCGTCAACCCGCCGCTGCCCGGACCACTCACCTTCCGGATCAAGGAGGGCGCGTCGCAGTGGTGGTTCGCCGTCCGGGTCGGCAACCACGGCAACCCGCTGCGGTCCGTCGAGGTCCGGCAGAGAGACAGCGACCCCTGGCAGCCGGCCGCAAGGCAGGACTACAACTACTGGTTGATCGCCTCCGGCGTCGGGCCGGGTCCGTTCACCCTCCGGGTCAGCGACGTGTACGGCAACCGGGTCACCGTCGGCGGCATCCGGATGGTCCCGGGCCAGGTGCAGAACAGCACGGTCCGGATGTACGCACCCGGCGGCGCGGCGGCGGCCACCCGGCGTCCCGCCGCGTCGACCCGACCGCCGAGCAACCGACCCGCCGCCACGCCGACGCCGACCCGTCGCCCGGTCGAGGTCGCGAAGGCCAGCCCGCCGGCCACCGACGCCCCGATCACCAGTTCGGCCCAGGCGAACGCCCGTCGGTGCGCCGGCTGACCACTCAGTCGGCCACAGCCAGATCGAGCCACATCAGGATCTCGTCCCGGTCGTCATCGGGGGCCACCCGCAACGCGCCCGGCAGCCTGCCGATCTCCCGATACCCGAGGCGGGCGTAGAACCTGTCCAACCCCAGCCCGTCGCGCACCGTGACATGCAGCGCCTCGTGGCCGAACGCCCTGCCCAGCCGGGCCGCCTCCGTCATCAGCGCCGCGCCGTAGCCGGCGCCCTGGGTGTCCGGGTGGACCATCACCCGCTTCACCACACACCAGTGCGCCTTGAGCGGGAACCGGTTGTCGCTGAAGATCAGCATCGCCGCCAGCCGGTCACCGGCGTAGCCAACCAGCAGCCGGTCCGGCCCGTCGGTGATGCCGGCGAAGGTCGGCTCGGCGATGACGTGCACGTCGGCGGCGCTGACCGGTGGCACGAAACCGACGGCGCCGCCGGCGTTGCTGACGTCCACCCAGAGGTCGACGATCTCGGCGCGCAGCTGCGGGGTCAGGTCGGGGTCGAGGACGAAGCGCAGACTCACGCCCGCCATCCTGACCCCACGACCAGGCTTGCAACCCCCGACAGTGACGCGCCCGACAGCCCGTGCAATGCGTTGATTTGTGCGGGAGAGGGGATTCGAACCCCTACGCCCTTTCGGACAATAGGACCTAAACCTATCGCGGCTGCCGTTACGCCACTCCCGCCAACCCGCTGAGTCTAGAACGTCTCGCTCCGACGGTGTTGAGCCCGGCCTCCTTGAGAATCGTCGAGATCGTGCCGTGACTTACCTTGCACGGCCCGTCAGGCAGGTTGCGGAGGATCCCCGACAGCCGCTTCGGCCCGGCATCCGGATTGGCCAGCGCCTGTTCGATCACCGTGTCGCGATGAGCCCTTGAACGCCAACTGCGGTCCGGGCGCGGTGTCAGCACGCCTTCCTGCTCAAGGCTGCGCCGAACCTCGTACAGGTATGCCGGGTGGCAGCCCAGGTGTCGTGCGGCATCGAGGGCTGTCATCTGTTGCGCGTCGACTCGACCGAACAGGTCGAGGAGTTCTCCCCGCGTTGCTGGTTTGCGGTCGGAACCCGCTGCCTCGTACGAGTGCTCCTCGCTGCCTGCCGCCGTTCCCACGGGAACGGTGAGGTCACGGGCCCGGTTCCGCCGGCCGGCGTAGGTGGCGGTCTGGCTGTGGCAGTTCGGGCAGAGGAGCCGAAGATTCGGTGGCCGGTTGTCGAGGAAGTTCCCGTTGATGTGGTCGACGTGCAGGATGAGCGGCGCGCCTCGCCACACCGGGCCGATCCCACACTCCTCGCACTCCTCCGGTACGCCGAGTGTGCCCAGCGCCCACTTCAGTCGCACGCCCGGCGTCCGGCGGGACCCTTCGGTCAGCATCACCAGAAGCTGGGCTGAGGTGGTGCGCCGTTGACCACTGCGGCCCTTGTTGTGTGCCTGCCTGGTGAAGTGTGACGTGTCGATGCCAAACCGCTTGAGCTGGCGGCTGATGTGTGCGTGCGAGCCGCCGCTGACGCGTACGCCGAGCAGCCGCATCACCTCGGTGATGTTGCGGGCGGCGGCGGCAGCAGCGGCGGCCAGCGCTTCGGCGTGTACTTGTATCGAACCACTGACGGACCGTAGCGAACCGGTACGACAGGTCAGTCCAGGCCGAGGTCGCGGCGGAGTTTGGCGACGTGCCCGGTGGCCTTGACGTTGTAGAGCGCCCGTTCGATCTTGCCGTCGGCGTCGATCACGAAGGTAGAGCGGATCACGCCGGTGACGGTCTTGCCGTACAGCTGCTTCTCGCCGTACGCGCCGTAGGCGATCAGCACCGCCTTGTCCGGGTCCGACACCAGCGGGAAGGTGATCGCGTCGCGCTCGCGGAACTTCGCCAGCTTCTCCGGCTTGTCCGGGGAGATGCCGATGACCTCGTAGCCGGCGGCCTGGAGCGAGGCGAGCGAGTCGCGGAAGTCGCAGGCCTGCTTGGTGCAGCCGGGGGTCATCGCGGCCGGGTAGGCGTACAGGACGACCTTGCGGCCTCGCAGGTCGCTGAGGGAGAGCTGGTCGCCGGTGTCGGTGCCGAGGGTGAACTCGGGGGCGGGGTCACCGGGGGAGAGGCGGTCGGGCGCGGTCATGGCCCCGACCCTACCGCCGTGCCGGGGGGTGCCGCGCCGGCGACCAGCAGCAGGCGGTCGGGAAAACCTGACCTGGAAAGGTGATCAAGCCCATGCCTTGTTGCCAGAGTCTGGCAACAACGAGGCTTGGGAAATAGGCTGACCCCTGCCGGCCCGGTCGGGTCCGCTCAGGCGTGGGAGGTCGCGTGGAGACACTGGCGATGCACATCTCGAACGGGATCATCGACGGTCCCGTGGCAGCGGTCTTCGCTGCGCTCTCTCTGGCCGCGCTCACCGTCTGCGTTCTGCGCGGCCGACGCGACCTGGACGACCGACTGGCCCCGATGGCCGGCCTGGTGGCGGCGTTCATCTTCGCCGTCCAGATGCTCAACTTCCCGATCTTCACGGCCGGTGTCAGCGGGCACCTGCTCGGCGGCGCACTCGCCGCCATGCTGGTCGGCCCGTGGGTCGGCGCGCTCTGTGTGGCAGTGGTGCTCGTCGTGCAGGCGCTGATCTTCGGCGACGGCGGCGTGGCGATGCTCGGCCTCAACATCACGAACATGGCGTTGCTCGGCACCGCCGCTGCGTACGCGCTGATCGCGCTGCTGTTGCGGGTGCTGCCCCGCACGCGGGCCGGCCTGGCCGTGACCGCGTTCGTCGCCGCGATGCTCAGCGTGGTCGTCGCCTCGCAGGGCTTCGTCCTGCAGTACTGGCTCGGCGGCACCACCGACCTCGGCGGCAACCTGGCCGGGCTGGCCGGCACAATGGCCGGCGTCCACCTGCTCATCGGCATCGGCGAGGGCCTGATCACGGCGACCACCGTGCTCACCGTCGCGAAGGTGCGCCCCGACCTGGTGTACGCGTTGCGTTCCCTGCGTACGCCCGCTGTCCCCGTCGTCCCGGTCGCCGGAGGTGTCCGATGAAGAACCGCTCCTGGGCCTTCCTGGCCGGCGGCCTGCTGGTCGCCCTGCTGCTCGCCGGTGTGGTCAGCAACTACGCCTCGTCCCACCCGGACGGGTTGGACTCGTCACTGCTCAAGGGCTGCACCGTCGACGCCGACGACACCATCGTCGGCGGGAGCTGCCCGGCGCAGCAGGCCCGCGACCACGAGTTGGCCGACAGCCCGCTCGCCGACTACGGCGTCCGCGGCGTGCAGAACAGCTTCGTCTCCACCGGCCTGTCCGGGGTGCTCGGTGTGCTGGTGACCTTCGCGATCGGCGCCGGCGGGTTCTGGCTGCTCCGCCGCCGGGGCACCACGCCGACCGACGGTGCCGCGCCGACGTCCACGCCCACCGACGATGAGGCGACGGTGCCTACGCCCACCGACGGTGACGCGACGGCGTCGCGCGCCGGCACGGCCAGCTGAGCAGGGGTACGCGGATGGGTGCCGGTCACGGGCACGTGCTGTACCGCGAGTCGGACTCGCCGGTGCACCGGCTCCCGCCCGAGGTCAAGATCGTGGCGATGGTGGTTTTCACCATCGCCGTGGTGGCCACCCCGCGCGAGGCGTTCTGGGCCTTCGGCGCGTACGCGGTGCTGGTGGCCGTGGTGGCGGCGCTGGCCCGGGTGGGGCCACGGTGGTTGCTCAGCCGAGCGTTGATCGAGCTGCCGTTCGTGCTGTTCGCCGTGGCCCTGCCGTTCCTCGGCAGCGGCGACCGGGTCGAGGTGCTGGGTCTGCGGCTGTCCGAGGACGGGCTGCACGGCGCGTGGAACATTCTGGCCAAGGGCACCCTGGGGGTGCTCGCCTCGCTGCTGCTCGCGGCGACCACCACCACCCGGGATCTGATCGTGGGGCTGGACCGGCTGCACTGCCCGCAGGTGCTCACCCAGATCGCCACGTTCATGCTGCGCTACCTGGACGTGTTGGTGGGCGAGGCGCGGCGGATGCGGGTGGCCCGGATCTCCCGGGGCGACGACCCGCGCTTCCTGTGGCAGTTGCGTGGCTTCGCCGCCGGGATCGGGGCGTTGTTCCTGCGCGCCTTCGAGCGCGGCGAGCGGGTCTATCTGGCGATGCTGTCCCGGGGTTACACCGGGCGGATGCCGGCCGTGTGGCAGGGCGAGGGTGCGGCGAGCGCCGGTCAGTGGCTGGTCGCGGCTACCGTGCCGGTGGTGGCGGCCTCCATCGCCGCCACCGCCGTCGTCCTGTCATGATCGGTGTCGTGCAGACCGCTGTCTCGCTGGACGTTCGGGGTGTCCGCTACGCGTACCCGGACGGGCACGTCGCCCTGCAGGGGGTTGACCTGGTCGTGCCGCGCGGCGACCGGGTGGCGCTGCTCGGGCCCAACGGCGCCGGCAAGACCACGCTGGTGCTGCACCTCAACGGCATCCTCAGCCCGACCGAGGGGAGCGTGAGCGTCGGCGGGCTGACTGTGACACCGGATCGGGCCACCCTGGCCGAGGTGCGTCGCCGGGTGGGCATCGTCTTCCAGGACCCGGACGACCAGTTGTTCCTGCCCACGGTGGCGGAGGACGTGGCGTTCGGGCCGGCGAACCTGGGTCTGCGGGGGGCCGAGTTGGCCGCCCGGGTGGACGAGGCCCTCGCCGCGGTGGGGATGGGTGAGCACCGGGACCGGGCCCCGCAGCACCTGTCGTTCGGGCAGCGCCGCCGGGTGGCGGTGGCCACGGTGCTCGCCATGCACCCGGAGATCCTGGTGCTCGACGAGCCGTCGTCGAACCTGGACCCGGCGGCCCGTCGTGAGCTGGCCGAGATCCTGCGCGGCCTGCCGGTGACCCTGCTGATGGTCACGCACGACCTGCCGTACGCGGCGGAGCTGTGTGAGCGCTCGGTGATCCTGGACGGCGGCCGGATCGTCGCCGACGCCCCCACCAACACCCTGCTCAACGATCCCACCCTGCTGGCACGGCACCGCCTGGAACTGCCCTACGGGTTCACCCCGCAGCCGTAGACCCACTCTCGGCGGGCTCGACCCGCGCTGCGGCCGCAGTGTCGCGGGAGGCGGCGTGCAGGCGCAGGATGCCGGCGGCTGTCGCGCCGGCGCCGGTGATCAGGAAGAGCGCCACCAGCACGCGGGCGGTTGTCGGCGGCCAGGGAACCGGGGCGATGGCGCGGGCGAACACGGCGGCGTTCGCCGCTCCGGCGAAGAGCGCCAGGCAGGCCCCGGCGAGCGCGACCACGAAGTCGGCGGCCGGGCGGCGGCGTAGCGCGTACCAGCCGGCGGCGATCGCGCCGAGGCCGGTGAGCAGGGACCAGATCTGCCCGGACAGCAGCCCGACCAGCACCCCGCCCACGCCCTGGGCGCCGGCGTCCAACTCGCGTCCCACCGGGTAGCCGACGGCCAGCGCGCCGCCGACCATCAGCAGCACGCCCAGCGCGGACAGCGCGCGGGCGCCGGCCGGGCCGGCGGCGGGGAGCAGGCCGAGCGCGCCCACCGCGAGCAGTCCCACGATGGTCACCGCCCACCAGGTGTACGCGTCCGGTGGCGGCACCCAGTCCAGCGTGCCGCCGATCGCCACCGGGTCGGTGCCGTCGCGCAGCGGGATGCTCCAGTTCCGGACCCGGTGTTCGCGCTCCGGTGCGGCGCGGACGGCGGCCGGTGGAGCGGACTCCTGCCACAGCGCGCGCTGGTCGTGCCATCGTGCCGTGGTGCCGTCGGCGATCCGCCGCCAGACCGGTGCGGCGGCCGGGTCGGCCTCGGCCGGGAGCGCGGTCTCCCCGGTGATGGTGCTGTTGAGGTACGTGGCGGGGGAGTGGCTGTTCTCGAAGACCCCGTCCGGGCCGACGCGCAGGTAGGGCTCGCCGGAGTAGCCGATGACCTCGATGGTGCGGCCGGTGTGGTTGGTCAGCTCCAGTCGGGCACCCGCCTCGATGACGCGTACCTCAAGTCCTGGCCGCGCCGGTGCGACGCCGGTGGTCCGGGTGCGGTAGTCGGTGCCGTCCGGGGCGTCCGCGCCGTGCGCGGCGGCGGGCGCCGCGCTGATCACTGTCGCCAGGCCGGCTGCGGCCGCGACCAGGCCGGCGCGGCCCAGCAGGGTACGGATCACTTGCCGGCCGCCGCCACGGCTGCGGTGAGCGCGTCCGGGGTGGGGTTCTCGACGGGCTGGCCGTTGACCCTGACGGTCGGCGTGCCGGTGACCTTGTTCCGGCCGGCGTCGTCGGTGACGTGTTCGGTCCACGTCCGGTACGTCTGGTCCTTCACGCAGGTGCCGAAGGAGCCCCGGTCGAGGCCCACGCTGGTGCCGATGTCGATCAGCTGGTCATCGGTGAGCCCGGCGCTGCCCTCGGGTGGTTGCTGGGCGAAGAGCGCCTTGGCGTACTCGTGGTACTTGCCGCCGGCCGCGGCGCAGCCGGAGGCGGCCGAGGAGCGGGTGGAGTACTCGGTGGTGGAGAAGCGGTTGAGGAACGCGACCGGGTGGTAGACGACAGTCGCCTTGTTCTCGGCCACCAGCTGTTCGAGCGTCGACCCGCTGGTCTGCTCGAACTGCTTGCAGGCCGGGCAGAGGAAGTCCTCGTAGACGTCGACGGTGACCGGGCCGTTGCCGGTGACGATGCCGGTGCCGGCGCTGTTGGCGCCGGGCGGGGTGGTGAAGTCGTCGGAGCGCTGGTTGGACCAGACGGCCCAGCCGACGACGCCGGCGATGACCAGGACGACGACTGCGGCGGCGGAGACCCAGATCGTGCGGCGGCGACGCCGTTCGCGGGCCAGTTGCTCGCGGACCACCCGGGCGGCGTCCCGCTGCCCCTTGCGACTACTCATCCTCGTCCTCCACAACGGGTTCGCCGGACAACCACCCGTCCACCGATACCGGCGTACGCGGCCAGATCAGCAGAAATCCGGCTAGAACCAAGAATCCCAGGTCCCGGAGGATCTCCGGGAGGTAACTGGGTGCCTGCCCGGCCGCCAGCTGCCCGCCGCTGCCGAAGCAGCCGCAGTCGATGGCCAGCCCCCGCGACCAGGCCGAGGCGATCCCCGCGATGAAGACCACCAGCAGCGCGGCGGAGACCCCGGCGACGAGCCGGGTGGCCAGCCCGAGCAGCAGCAGCACGCCCAGTGCCAGCTCGACGAAGGGCAGGGCCGCGCCGATCACTGTCGCCACGTCGTACGGCAGCACCTGGTAGGCGTTGACCGCCCGTCCGGAGGCGGCGAGATCGCTGACCTTCGACGCGCCGGCGACCAACCAGACGGCGGCGAGGCCGAGTCGGGCGGCGATGCCGAGCCAGGGGCGGACCACTGGCCACCGGCCGCCCCGGGTGGAAGGTGTCACGCTCATTTGTCGTCCCGTCCGCGCCGGAAGTTCCACTGTCAGCCGGTCAGGGCGTCGCCGACCGCCTCGACCAGGTCGTCGCGGGCCCGGGCGACCCGGGAACGGATGGTGCCCACCGGCACCCCTTCGACGGCGGCGGCCTCGGCGTACGACAGGCCGAGCAGTTGGGTGAGCACGAACGCGGAGCGCCGCTCGGGGCCGAGGCGGCGGACCAGGTCGGCGGCGCCGAGCTGGCCGGCCGGGTCCGGGTGCGGTCGGTCGGTGTACGCGTTCGCCGCCAGGCGCTCGTCGAGCCGCCGACGTCGGATGACCGTGCGCAGGTGGTCGGCGCAGGCCCGCCGGGCGATGCCGAGCAGCCAGGTGCGCGCGCTGGAGCGACCCTCGAACGCGGGCAGCGCCCGAAACGCCCGCAGGTAGGTCTCCTGGGTCAGGTCGTCGGCGCTGTCCGGGTCGACCAGGGCGGCGGCGAACCGCCAGACGTCGGCCTGGGTCAGCCGGACGAACGCCGCCTGGGCGGTGGGGTCACCGTCGCGGGCGGTCAACGCCCACCCGGTTGCCGGGTCCCGGGCGACGTCGTCGACCGGGACCGCCGGACCGGCGGCACCGGAGTCACGCGGGACAGGGATCACGACACACCAGGTTACGCGGCACCGGGCGACGCGTCAGGGTCGTTCGGCCCTTGGATGGTCTGCGCCACGTCGGGAACTTTTCCCCGACCCGGGCCGACTACCCGTTCATGACGTGCGATCTCCGACGCGGCCACCCCCCTCGGGTCGCCGAACGGGACACCGATCGGCGACCATGGCCGGCATGACTGTCGCCCCCCGCCGCTGGGCCGCCCGGCTGGCCGCCGTCGCCGGCCTCCTGGTCACCGTCGTCGCCTTGTTGATCGCGCCAGCCACCTCCGCCAGCGCCCACGCGGTGCTGCAGAGCAGCAGTCCGGCTGCCTCATCCGTCGTGCCGAGCGGGCCGTCCGAGGTGGTCCTCACGTTCAGTGAGTCGGTCCGCAAGGTGCCCGGCAAGATCCGGGTCATCGCGCCGGACGGGTCCCGGGCCGACCGGGGGGAACCGTCGTTCAGCGGCGGCGTGGTGACCATCCCGGTGGACCCGGGCGGCGCGCGCGGCACCTATCTGGTCAGCTTCCGGGTGATCTCTGCCGACAGTCACCCGGTCTCCGGGGCGTTCACCTACTCGGTCGGCGCCGCCTCGACCCCGCCCGTCGACTCCGGCACGGACAGCCGCGCGAACCCGGTGGTGGGGACGGCGGTGAAGGTGGCCCGTTTCCTCGGCTACGCGGGTCTGGTGCTGCTGGTCGGGCCGGCGCTGGTGCTCGCCGCGCTCTGGCCGCGCCGGCTCTCCCGGCGGGGGCCGACCCGGCTGGCCTGGACCGGCCTCGGTCTGGTGGCCTTCGCCACCCTCGCCGACCTGTGGTTGCAGGTGCCCTACACCGCCGGCGGTGGTCTCTTCGACGTCACCGGTGAGGGGTTCGGCAGTGTCTTCGGCAGCGCCTTCGGCGCCGCCCACCTGGTCCGGCTCGGCCTGCTGGCGGCGTCGGTCTTCCTGCTCCGCCCGCTGCTGGCCCGGCCCGCCGGCCGGGCGGACGCGATCATCCTGGCCGTGCTCGGCGGTGCCGCCCTGCTGACCTGGCCGCTGGCCGGGCACCCGGCGGCCTCCCCGGCGCCGGCGGTGTCGGTGGTGGTCGACGCGGTCCACCTGGGCAGCATGGCGGTCTGGCTGGGCGGTCTGCTCATGCTCGCCGTCTTCCTGCTGCGTCAGGCCGACGAACGGGAGTTGGGCGCGATCCTGCCGATCTGGTCGCGCTGGGCGGCGCTCGCCGTCTCGGCGCTGCTGCTCGCCGGCACCGTCCAGGCGCTGATCGAGGTGGCCACCCCGCGGGCGCTGATCGACACCACGTACGGGCGTCTGCTGCTCGCCAAGATCGGGCTGTTCGCGATTGTCATCGCCGTGGCCGCGTACTCCCGGCAGTTGGTGCGCAGCCGGGTCGCGGCGCAACGCCCGGTGCCGGTGCGCCGGGCGGTCCTGGTGGAGTTGGCAGTCACCGTGGTGGTGCTGGCGGTGTCCGCCACGCTCGTGCAGACCACGCCCGCCCGCACCGCCGTGGCCGGCCCGGCCGCCGGGTCCGAGTCCGGCTTCTTCAGCACCAGGCTGGACAACCCGCTGGTGTCCGTCGAGGTCGAGGTGAGCCCGGCCGAGCGGGGCAACAACTCGGTGCACCTGTACGCGTACGACAAGAGCAACCAGCCACTGCTGGTAGCGGAGTGGAAGGCGACAGTCGCGCTGCCCTCGGCCGGGATCGAGCCGATCGAGGTGCCGTTGCTGCGGTTGACGGACAGTCACGCCTACGGCGACATCAGCCTGCCGACCGCCGGCGAGTGGCAATTGAAGGTCACCGCCCGAACGACCGACATCGACCAGGCCACGGTGACCGCCACCGTGCCCATCCGTTAGAGAGGTTCGCGAAACCCATGACCCGATTCCGGCGCACCGCAACCGCCGCTGCCGCCCTGGCGTTCACCGCCGCCGCCACCGCTGTGCTCGGCTTCGCCGGGCCGGCGTCCGCGCACGTCACGGTGAACCCGAAGGAGGCGACCCAGGGCGGCTACGCCCGGGTGGCGTTCCGGGTGCCGAACGAGAGCGACACCGCGTCGACCACCAAGCTGGAGGTCGTGTTGCCGGAGAACGCCCCGGTCGGCTCGGTGTCGACGATGCCGGTGCCCGGCTGGACGGTCACCACGGAGAAGCGCAAGGTGGACCCGCCGATCGAGGTGCACGGCAGTCAGCTCACCGAGGCGGTCTCCAAGATCACCTGGACGGCTTCCGGTGACGCGGGGGTGAAGCCGGGGCAGTTCCAGGAGTTCCCGGTGTCGCTGGGGCCGCTGCCGCAGGTCGACTCGATGATCTTCAAGACCCTGCAGACCTACTCGGACGGCAACATCTCGCGCTGGATCGACGAACCGGTGGCTGCGGGTGCCGAGGAGCCGGAGCACCCGGCTCCGGTGCTCACCCTGGCCGCCGCGGCCGCGCCGGCGGGCTCGGCCTCGCCGAGCACCGCCGTCGCGATGCCCGACGTTGATGACGACGACGGCAACGGGCTCGCTGTCGGCCTCGGTGTGGCCGGTCTCGTCGCCGGCCTCGCCGGCCTGGTGCTGGGTGGGCTGGCGTTCACGCGGACGCGCCGGGAGCCGGTCGCCAAGGCTTGACCCCTGTCCCAACCGCTGGCCCGCCGGATCATCCGGCGGGCCAGCGTGCTTTCCGCAGTCGGAGTCGGCCGTGCCGTGGATATCCCCTGATCAGGCGGGTTGCGTCGGTAAGGTCGGCCGGGTATTTGGCTACGGAGGGGGACGGTGCGGATGCGGTTCGTGCGGGCGATCGCCGGGATGCTGCTGTTGGTTGTGGGAATTCCGGCGCTGTTCGCCGGTGGCGGGCTGTGGCTGGTGACCCGACACGCCGACCCCGGCGGGGTCTTCGCCGCCCGCTTCGAAACGGTCCGCACGCCCGGTCACGCGGTGGTGGTCACCGACCTCGACCGGCTGCTGCGACAGGAGGCGCCCTTCGCGCGTACCGCGCAGGCCCGGCTGCACCTGGACGCCCGCACCACCGGCGGGCCGGCGTTCGTCGGGCTGGCGCCCACCGCCGAGGTGCGTGGCTGGCTGGCGGCGGTGCCGCACGCCACGGTCCGCCGGGTGGCGCTGGCCCGGGGGCCGCTGCCGGTCCGGCTCGACCCGGCCGGACCGGCCATCGACACCCCGCGCACGGACCCGCCGGGCACCGCGACGGCCGACGGGCTGGTCACGCCGCTGGGTCGGCCCTTCTGGGTACGCGAGGGAATCGGCTCGCTGGAGTGGAGCGCTGACGACCTCGCCGGCGAACCCATGAGCCTGGTGGTGATGCGCCCCGACGGCGGTGCCGACCTGGCCCTGGACCTGCGCGCGGAGTTGCAGGTCGGGTGGACCGGTCCGGCCGCCTGGGGCCTGCTGGCGGTCGGCGTGCTGCTGGTGGTGGGCGCGGTGCTGCTCCTGCTGCGACCGCTGCGCCCACGCGAGGTGATCTTCGTGGTCGAGCCGGACCAGGTGCCGGTGCTCGCCGGCCGCCTCGGGGTCACGTCGCTCAGTGGCCTGGGCCCCCGGAAACCCGAGCCGGCCGAGCCGTTGCCGGTACGTCAGCTCACCCCGGTCGGTGCCGGGGCGGCGGAGCGGTCCCGGTCGGCGATCGGTGCCCGCCCGGCCACCCTCGCCGACCTTGACGAGCCGGAACGGCTGCCCCGTCCGCCGGAGGTGACGCTGAGCCTCGCCTGGCCGCCGGCCGACGCGGAGGAGCCCACGGCCCGACCGGTGGTGGCCCCACCGGCCGACGGCCGGCCCGATGGCGATCCGGCCGGCTGACGGCCCGGCTGGTGGCCGGGCCTCGCCGGGTGGCGTTGCCCTGCGGGTGGCGGCCCGGCCGCTGGCGATCTTGGCGGGCGGCCGGGCGCGGCGGGTGGAACGGCGAGTGGCCCTCCGCGCTGCCGACGCGGAGGGCCACTCTCACCGGGGGATCGGTGCTACCCGAGCGACGCTTGAGGTAGATGAGGACAGGTTAGCGCCGATCATGGCTACTCGGGAGGTCTGTCCAATTGGTGCGATTTTCCGCACGCAGCCTCGACCGCACCGGCAGCGCGACCAGCAGCAGCAGGCTGAGCAGCACGTACGTGTTCTGCAGGAGGAAGTCCAACGGGTCACGGGTGCGGACCGGCGCCACACCCCAGGCCTGGAACGTCACCACGCCGTAGATGGTCAGGGCGGTGATGGCCACCGCGAGGGCGGCCAGCCACCGACGTCGGCGCACCTCGTCGGGGCGGTTGGCGCTCAACGCCGCGTCGGCGAGCAGCACCACCGCCGGCACGAACCAGTAGATGTGGTGGGTCCAGGTGATCGGGCTCGCCAGGGAGCCGACCAACCCGGTCAACGTCAGGCCGGTCAACGGGTCACCGGCCCGGGCCGCGCGGGCGGCCCGCCACAGCCCGTAGCCGGCGACCACGGCGACCAGCAGCAGCCAGAGCAGCCGGTCCGGCTTCTCCGGGGCGGTGAACCGGCTGAGCAGGCCGAACAGCGACTGGTTGCCGACGATGTCGGTGCGCCCCACCCGCTCGGTGGTCCACAGCTCGTGGGTCCAGAACCGCCACGAGTCGCGCGGGGCGATCGCCGCCGCCAGCAGTGTCGCCGCCGCAGCGGTCGCGCTCGCCACCGCGGCGGCCCGCCACCGGCGGGTGACCAGCAGATACACGATGAAGATGCCGGGGAAGATCTTGAGCGCCGTCGCCAGCCCCACGCCCACCCCGGCCCAGCGTCGCGCCCGCGGCACCGCGAACAGTAGATCGGCCAGGATCAACACGACCAGCAACATGTTGATCTGGCCGAAGGTGATCGTCTCCCGGATGCCCTCCACCGCCAGCACCAGCAGGACGGCGGTGACCAGGGTGAACGTTCGGGGCAGGCCGTGTCGGTCGATCACCGGCATCACCAGCCACCGGGTGGTCAGCACCACTGCCAACACTGTCAACGCCGTGAAGATCGCCACGGTCGCGCCGAGCCGCAGCAGACCGAACGGCCACAGCAGCAGCGCGCTGAAGGGCGGGTAGGTGAAGTACAGCTCGCCCTGCACCCGGTCGGGTTGCACGTAGTCGTAGAGCGGGTGGCCGACCCGCCACCAGTCCATCGCTGACATGTAGATCTTGAGATCGAAGAAGTTGTGCACGAGGCCGGGCAGGTAGAGCGCTGGCAGCACGGCGCTGAGCGCCACCACCGCGACCAGGCGACGGACCGTACGACCGCCGGGATCGTCTTCGGTGACGGCGGGCGGCGCGACGGGTTCTGCTGGCACGCAGAAACCCTAGCGGGCCGGTCCGCCGAGAGCGCGCAGCCACAGGGCGTGGGCTGCGCGTAGGCTGTGCCGGTGGCTGATCTCCTCGTCTGGATCGACTGTGAGATGACCGGGTTGGACCTCGGCAGGGACAAACTGATCGAGGTTGCGGCACTGGTCACCGATCCCGACCTCAACGTGCTGGGTGACGGTGTCGACGTGGTTATCCACGCCGACGAGGCGGCGCTGGAGGGGATGCCGGAGATCGTGCAGACGATGCACGCCAAGTCCGGCCTCACCGAAGAGGTCCGCCGCTCGGCGGTGACTCTCGCCGAAGCCGAGGACCTGGTCCTGGAGTACGTCCGCGGCTTCGTGAAGGACCCGCGTACCGCCCCGCTGTGTGGCAACTCGATCGCCACCGACCGGGGCTTCATCGCCCGGGACATGCCCCACCTCGACGCGCACCTGCACTACCGGATGATCGACGTGTCGTCGATCAAGGAACTCTGCCGTCGCTGGTACCCACGGGTGTACTTCGGCCAGCCGCAGAAGGGTCTCGCGCACCGGGCGCTGGCCGACATCCGGGAGAGCATCCGGGAGTTGGAGTACTACCGGCGCACCGTCTTCGTCCCGCTGCCCGGCCCGGATGTCGAGACCGCCAAGGCCATCGCCGCCGAACTCTGACCCCGCCGGCGCCGACCGGCAACCCGCTGGACGTGCCTGGCTGTGGTGTGGCTATTATTGGTCCGCACCCCGCCCGGAGCGATCGACCGGGCGACGGCGGCATGGTGGCTGTAGCTCAGTTGGCAGAGCACCGGGTTGTGGTCCCGGTTGTCGTGGGTTCAATTCCCATCAGTCACCCCACTGGTTTCACCGCTCAGGCCCCCTCTTCGGAGGGGGCCTGAGCCGTTTTAGGGGCAGACACGAGAAAGCCCCCTCCGCGGAGGGGGCTTTCTCGTCAGGTGGCTCAGGCGGTCGGCGTGGCGGACGGGGTGCTCGTCGCGTCCGGGCTCGGGGTGGTGGTGTCCGGGTCGGCCGGGGGCTCGTACGGAATGGCACTGCCCTTGACGTACTCGTCCCAGCTCATGTTCCAGTCGGTCCAGCCGTTGCCGTTCTGCAGCTTGCGCTCGGTGCCCTTGACGGTGATCGGGTCGCCGATCTGGGTGTTCTTGAACAGCCAGTCGCCGTTGGCCATCGACACGTTCACGCAGCCGTGTGACACGTTCACGCTGCCCTGCTGCCCCTCGGACCAGGGTGCCGCGTGGATGAACTCGCCGCCCCAGGTGAGGCGCTGCGCGAAGTCAATCTTGGTGCGGTAGCCCTCCTCCGGGCCCAGCTCCTCGAACGTGTCGAAGACCGTCTTGCGCAGCTTCTCGATCACGACCATGGTGCCGCTGGACGACGGGGTGCTCTTCTTGCCCAGGCTGACCGGGATGGTCTTGATCACCGAGCCGTTGCGGGTCACCGTCATCCGCTTGGTCTTGTTGTCGACAGTCATGACCACCGCCGCGCCGATCTTGACGTCCACCGAGAGGTCGGCGCGGCCGTACCAACCCGCCCCCATCGGCAGGCCACCCGCCTGCACCCGGTAGGAGACAGTGCTGTTGGGCTTCCAGAACTCCTTCGGCCGGTACCGGATCTCGGTGGGGCTGACCCAGTGCCAGATCCCCTCCTGCGCCGGGGTCGAGGTGACTGTCATCCGGCGCTGCACGTCGTCGCGGTAGTCCTCCGGGATGTTCCGGCTGAACTTCACGATCAGCGGCATGCCCACTCCGACCACCTGGTTGTCACCGAGGAAGCTGCTCACCCGAACCTGGTTGCCGGGCTTGGTCATGGTGGTGAAGGTGCTGGTCGCGGTGGCCGGACGCCCGTCGTCACCGGTGGCGGTCACTGTCGCCGTGTAGCTCGTGCCGTACGCCAGCGCGCCGGCCGGCAGCCACGACGTGCCGTCCTTGGCGAGGGTGCCCTCGACCGCCTTGCCGGTGGAGTCCTTCAGCTCGACAGCGGTCTCCACGGCGTCCTTGGTGGTGAACGTGATGCCGGTGGACGCCGGTACGTCCTTGGCGTCGGCCGCCGGCTCACTGATCGTCGCCGCGGCCTTCGGTGCCGGGTTCTCGCCGCCGCCGTGCCACGAGGACGGCTTGCCGCCGTCACCGTTGGTGCAGGCGGAGGTGAAGGCCAGCGCCACGGCGAGAAGCCCCGCCGCGAACACGCGGCGTCGCCCACCGGGCCTGATCAGCTGGTCCTGGCTAGCTCGCATGTTTTCCCTCACAGTCGTGGTCGCTGCCCCATCGTCTCCTATTGACGCGCCAGAGCCGGCCCCGGTTGCCGAGGGTGAACCGAAACACGCCATCAATAGTGTCCGAATTCTGCTACTATTCGGCGTTTCGTGAGCCTGGTTCGTCTTCGTGTGGGGATCGTGGGGTCGCCGCGCCGCCCTCGCGCGGCGGGAGTGCAAGGGTACGCCGGCCCCGCCAACGACGGAGCCGGCGCAACGAGCCGACGCCTCAGATCGCCGGACCGGCTCCACCACTGGGCACCGACAACGCGCTGCCCTTGATGAACTCCGACCAGCTCAGGCTCCACGCCGTCCAACCGTTGCCGGCGGCGATCCTGCGCTCGGTCCCCTTGATCGTGATCGGGTCACCGATCCGGGTCTTGTCGAACAACCACCGGGCGTTCGCCATCGACACGTTCACGCAGCCGTGCGAGACGTTCTGCCGCCCCTGCACGTGCTCCGACCAGGGCGCGGCGTGGATGTACTCGCCACCCCAGGTGAGCCGCTGGGCGAACTGAATGTCGGTCACGTAACGGTTGGCGGGGTCCGGGTCGTCCCGGGTGTCGAAGACGGTGGCTTCCTTCTTCTCCATCACCACCATCGTGCCGCTCGACGACGGCGTGCTCTTCTTGCCCAGGCTCACCGGGATGGTGCGCACCGGCGCGCCGTTCTCGTACACCGTCATCTTCTTGTTGGCGTTGTCGACCTTCATCTCGAACGACCGGCCGATCTTGGCGGTGGCCTTGCGGTCGATGTCGCCGTACCGGCCGTTGCTCAGCGGCATGCCGGCCAGGGCGATCCGCACGGTGATGGTGGTGCCGGGCTTCCAGTACTCGGGGGCCCGGTAGTAGGCCTGCGTGCCGTTGCTGACCCAGTGCCAGGCACCCGGCTGCGGCGGGTCGGTCTTGACGAACATCCGCTTCTGCACCGCCGCGCGGTCCTTCTTCGGGATGCCCGGGTGGAACTCGGTGACCACGGGCATGGCCACCCCGTAGCTCTTGTCGTCGAAGAGGTACAGGCCCGAACCGATCGTCGACTTCGGCTTGGCCATCGTGGTGAAGCTGCTGGTGCCCTGGCTGCTCGTGCCGTCCGACGCGCTCGCCGTCACCGTGGCCGTGTAGCGGGTGCCCCACTTCAACGGCGCGGACGGCACCCAGGACGAACCATCGGTACGCAGCTTGCCCTCGACCGAGCCGCCACCATCCGCCGTCAGGGTCACCGCGGACACCTTCCCGCCGCCCGGGAGCTTCGCGCTGATCTCCGTGCTGACCGGCCGGTTCTTCGTGCCGTCGGCCGGGCTCAGGGTGAGCGGCGGGCCGCTCGGAGCGCTCGGTGCCGACGGCGCGGCTGAACCAGGGGCGGCACTCGCGTCCGAGGACGCCCCACCAACGAATTCCGGCTTCTTCTCGTCGCCGCCGCACCCGGCCAGTGCCAGCGACGCCGCCAGGGCCAGAGCGCCCACCACCGCCCCGGCTCGCGTGAACCGTGCCATGCCCACCTCTGTTCTCGCGTACCTGGCGGACATCGTGCCGCATCGCCGCCGCAACCCACGCCCCGATCTTGGCGGCGATGGTCGGTTTGGTGCTTTTTGCCGGCAAAGCTCGACCGAAGGGGGGACCCGGGTAACCGAATTGGAGCCCGCTCGGGAGGGGTGCTAATGTTCTCTCCGTTGCCGACGAGCGCCGCTAGCTCAACTGGCAGAGCAGCGGACTCTTAATCCGCGGGTTCGGGGTTCGAGTCCCTGGCGGCGCACCAACGAGCAAGGCCCTGAACTGGCAGATCTCTGCCGGTCGGGGCCTTTTTCGTGTCCCGGTCCGCTGCTGTCAGGCGGCGAGCACGCCAGGAGCGGGGTACGGCTCGCGGAGCGTGAACGCCGCTGCCGAGGGGCCGTCGCGGCCCAATAGGTCGAGTCGCTCGGCCGCCTCGCCGACGGTCGGCAGGACGCCGGTGGGGAGCCACCACAGCACCAGGTGCGGCCCGTCGAGGGGGACAAACCACTCCCGGCGCCGACGCATCGGCTCCAGGTGCACCGTCCGGTACACGAAGGCGCTCAGCGATTCGACCGACTGCCACACCGTCAGGTTGACGATGACGTCCGTTCCGAAGGGTCGCAGCGCGGTCGCGTCGCCGGACTCGTCCTGAAGTCGCCAGACGAAGCCGGGCGAGTCGTCGGCGAGGCCGTTGATCTCGGGCAGCCGGGCGACGAAGTCGGCAAGCTCGGGGCTGTCGAGCGGAGCGCGCAGCCGGGCGATGTTCAGTTGCGCGAGGTGATGTTCGGTCATGTGGCCAAGCTACCGTCTATGTCAATCCTCATTGTCTTTAGAGTGGACCGTCACGCAGCACCCGGTCGGTTCCGGGTCGAGCCGCACGACATGACCCTCACCCAGCACGCCTTCAAGCAACGCATGATTCAACCCGCAGACCAGCCCGGCATGGGACTGGGCCACCACGTCAAACGGGCAGTTGCGTAGCCGGATCGTCCGGTCGGCGTCCTCGAACGGCTCGTAGCCCAGCTCCACAAGGCGCGGCATTGCCGCACCCCCGGCGAGCTTCGCGCCCTGCTCACGGGCAGCCGCGTAGGCCGCCGGCTCCGCGCCGACCCGCTCGATCGCGCTCGCCAACATGCCGGCCAGCAGCCGGTAGTCGCGGGGCGGCAGCACGACTGCGTGCTCCACGGATGACCGGCGGTACAGCTTCGCCGGCCGCCCGGCCCCCGGCCCGCCGACGCGCGCTGCGAAGGTCACCTCCAATAGGCCGGCCGAGGCCAGCTTGTCCAGATGAAACGCTGCGAGGGTACGCCCGATGGCCACCGCCTCGGCCACCTCGTTGCGGCTCACCGGCTCCGCTCGCGCGACCACATACTCGTACACCGTCCGACGTACCTGCTCCCGCAGCGCACCGATCGCCTCCAACGACATGGCTCCGACGCTACCCGCCGGCTGGTCCTCCGCCCTCCCGAGCGAGACAGCCCCGCCGCCCGTCCGTGCGACGTGGCCTGATCTCGTCCCGTTGCCGGGAGGTGGGAAGCGACCCGGTATGGTGCTCACCGTTGTCAGCGAGCGCCGCTAGCTCAACTGGCAGAGCAGCGGACTCTTAATCCGCGGGTTCGGGGTTCGAGTCCCTGGCGGCGCACCAACGAGCAAGGCCCTGACCTGGTGGTTCACACCGGGTCGGGGCCTTTCGCGTACGGCCGTGTTGCCGCGAATCTTCATGTCCGGCATCCGCTGTCCCGGCTCAGGGCGTAGCGGGCAACCCGGCGCGGCACAGTTCCAGAGCGTCTCGAGCACCGCGCAGGGCTGCGATCACATTGGGCGAGGGCCGCACGTGCACTTCAGGAAGATCGAGGCCGGTCGAGCGGTCGGTGATCGGGTAGGCCAGTTGCTCACTTCCGAGCCGGAACTGGGCGTCGATGCCGATGCGGTTGCCGCGCGGGTCCTGGCGATGCCAGCGGCCCGCGAGGTATACGGCAACGAGGCCGTGCAGGAAGGGCTCTCTCCCGTCGGTCAGCTGTTGATAGCACAACCCGGCCGGAACGCCGGCGGCCCGGGCCACGGCCACCAGCAGGTGCGACTTGGCATAGCAGAGGCCGACGCCGGCGCTGAGCACCTCGCCGGCGGTGACGGTGATCCGCGGATCCTGGGCGTCCACGGAGTGCCGGATCCGGTCACGAACCCATTCGAAGGCGGCCCGCGTGAAGTCGACGTCGTCCGGGTACGCCGCGCGGAGTTCACCAGCTAACGCCCGCACTGCCGGGTGGTCCACCTCGACGACCGTGTCACCGCCCAGATACCCCATCGGTTCGCCCGCGACCAGTTGCACAGCTGTCCTTTCCCCGCCGCCTGTCGGATCGAGGCTGCTCCATCGCGCCATGACCCATCGCGTACGGTGACGGTCCCATCTCACCGCAGCCATGCTCGGCCTGTCACCCTCATTACCGGACACGGCTGCGGCTGCCGATGGCACTGATGGTGTCGGCCCTCTCTGAATGCCCTGCCCGATTACGCGCCGCCCCAGACCACAATTTGTGATCGATCACGACGCTCACGAGCCGGCCACGGGTCGGGTCTACAACCACGATGCTGGATCCGAGGCAGGGTATTTTCGCAACGGGGATTTCACGCCACCGGCGTGTTCGCCCACTGGGCGAGCAACTTCAGTGCCTCGTGGGATGAGCTGTCTGGTTCGGCGGTGAACACCACGAGGTGCTGGTCGGGCTTGCCGCTGACGTCGAATTGCTGCGAATCGAGGGTGAGTGGGCCGACCAGTGGGTGCTGGTAAATCTTGCGGCGCAGTGCGGCGCCGGTCACCTGCTGGCTGCCCCACCATGTGCGGAAGTCCGCGTCTTTGACGGAGAGAGTCCCGACAAGTTCAGCCAGGCGCTGATCGCTCGGGTAGTTCCGGGCCTCCATGCGTAGGTGGGCGACGCATTCCTGGGCGGCCCTGGCCCAGTCGGTGTTCATTACCCGGTAATCCGGATCGAGAAAAGTGAGCCAGATAAGGTTCCGATGCCGCTCCGGCAGTGCCCCATAGTCGGTGAACAAGGCAGCGGCCAGGGGATTCCAGGCGAGGATATCCAGTCTCCGGCCGAATACGTAGGCGGGAACTTCGTACAGGCTGTCGAGCAATCGCTGGGTCTGCGGGTCAACCCGCGACGTGGTCTGAGTACGGGATCCTGGGCGCTGTTTCGGCCCTGCGATCGAGTGCAAGTACTCCCGGCCGTCGCGGTCGAGACCAAGCGCGTCCGCGAGGGCGTCGAGGACCTCGGGTGACGCAGTGGTGACGCGTCCCTGCTCGAGCCGGGCCAGATAGTCCGCGCTGACATTGGCCAGCTGGGCGACCTCTTCACGGCGCAGCCCGGGAACGCGGCGCCGCCGACCGCCGTCGGGTAGGCCGACGTCGTCCGGCCGGATACGTGCACGACTGGCCCGCAGGAACTCGGCAAGCGGATTGCTCACGCTGGACGCCGGGCGCTTGGACATGAAACCAATCTACCCCCGGGCTCCGGCGGATACCTGGGACTGTCTTTCCCATGAAAAACCGAACCTGGCCGGCCCGATGTACCACGATGACACTAGGACACATCAGCAAGCCACCACTTGCCCGGACAGCAGCAAAGCCATAGAGGGCACGGATATCCGGGCCGGGACTAATAGGAGAGGAAGTTCTCCATGTCGAATACGATCGTGGTGACCGGTACCGCGACTGGAATGGGCCGGGCCATCGTCGAGAAGTTTGCCGCCGAAGGCTGGAACGTGGTCGCGACGGTCCGCAAGGAGGCCGACCTGACGGTGCACGATGAGTTGGAGCGGGTCAGGACGCTGCTGCTGGACGTCGATGACGAGCAGGCGGCAGGGCCCTTTGCGCAGACCGCCGTGCAGCAGTTCGGACAGGTCGACGTCTTGGTCAACAATGCGGGTTTCTACCAGATGGGGCCGGTGGAGGTGAGCAGCATGGACCAGATCCACCGGCAGTTCCAGACCAACGTGTTCGGATTGATCGCGCTCAGCCGAGCCTTCCTGCCGATTTTCCGCGCCCAGCGCTCCGGAACGATCATCAACATTTCCTCGTTGACCGCTGAACAGGGTTATCCGTACAGCGCCGTCTACGCTGCCTCTAAGGCAGCCGTGGCGGCCCTGAGTGAGGGGATGAGCCTGGAGGTGGCCGGTTTCGGCATCGCGGTCAAGGCCGTTCTGCCCGGACAGCACTCCACCCGCATTTTCACGAAGATCGACATTGCGCAGGATGTCCCTGCGGACTATCAGGCTGGAATCGATGCGTTCTTCTCCAAGAACGCGCCAACCGGCTCCGACCCGTCGATTACCGCCGACGTCGTGTATCGAGCCGCCGTCGACGGGGACAACGCCAAGGTGCGTTACTACTCCGCGCCGGACTCGGCAGCCATTCCCAGGGCCAAGCAGATCCTGGGCACCGACGGCTACTGGGCGGAGTTCCGTACCGCCGTCCTCGCAGAGCCCAGTCCGCTGTTCACCGCGTTGATCCCGCGGCCGGGCGAGCATCCGATCGATTGGCAGATCTCCTGACCATGCGCTGACTCCGTCTCGGGTAACAGGCGGCTCGGTCGGCTGGCCGACCCGGCACCACCACCGGGGCCGGCCAGCGGCCGTCAGCCATGGCTCCCACAGCGAGAGGCTGCCCGGTCCGTGCCCAACGACGGCGACCGGGCGGCGACCTGAACCGCGTCGGGGCTGATGGGCCGAGGCTCGTTCCTTCTTGATCAGCTCGACTGAGGTGACGATCCTCAGTCACCTTCGACATACCGGATATCGCCTACTTCGTCCTTGTGCATGGGAGAGTGAGCATCGTGACGACAAACCATCCGACAGACCCGGGGTACGCCGCCGCACTGGACACGGCTGAGCGTCTGCTGGGCTTCCGCTTGGAGCGCTTTCTTGGCGCCACGCCTGGTGAGCCAGCTAACGGCGCAGACTTCAAACGGATCGCGACGATGCACGCCTTTGGCGACGTCTGGCCGCGCACCGAGCACCTAGATACACGGACGCGGGCACTGGTGTCCGTCACCATCGCGGCGACACTCGGCGTCCTGGAGCCCCTCCGTGGTCAGCTCCGCATCGCGCTCAACGCCGGCGCCACCAAGGAAGAGATCGCCGAGGTCTTTCTTCAGGTCGCGGCCTACGCTGGCGTAGCACGCGCGTTCGACGGCTACCAGGTCGCGGCCCAGGTCTTCGCAGAGAACCCGTAACGCTCAGACCCTGGTAAGTAAGGGGTTCAGGGGTTTTGGTGGCGGGCGAGGCGGCGGATCATGACGATGATCATGACGCATTGGGACCAGCGCCGGACGGTTTCCGCACCGCGCAGTGACTGCGAGTCGACCAGGGCGGCGGTGGGCTGACTGTTGCGGCCCTCCACCTGCTGGCGGACCTGTTCGCGCAGATGGTTGTGCATGGTCCAGCGGCGCCCACGGGACGCGCGGGTGCCGTGCCCACCCCGCGCCCGCACAGGTTGAGGACTCATGCGCACCACCACGATCGGCGACGTGAAGGTCCTGCTGCCGGACCTCGAACCGGACGACCTCGACGCCATGACGGACCTGGCCGGCGGCCTCACCGAGGCACTCGTCGAGGGTGCGGCGTGGCGCGGCTCGCACCTTGAGGACGCCCGCGTCCGCAGCAGCCTGATCACCGGTGTGGACCTGAGCGAGAGCACCTGGGAAGCCGGCAGCCTCTACGGCTGCGAGATCACCCGCACCGACTTCTCGGGCGCGACTCTGACCGGCATCACCATCGAACGTTGCGCGATCATCGGCTCCCGGTTCACCGGCACCAGGCTCACCGACGTACGCCTCAAGGACGTCCTGTTCGACGGCTGCCGGTTCGACTACGCCACCTTTCACCGCGTCGTCGCCGGCGGCTCGGTCGCGTTCACCGACTGCACTCTCACCAACGGCGCGTGGTCGTCCTGCCGGCTACCGCGCGTCGCCCTGCGGTCATGTGACCTCGCGGGGCTGGAACTGGACTCCTGCCATCTCGACGGCGCCGACCTGCGGGGCAGCCGGCTGAAGGGCCTCAAGGGGCCGCTGGACAACCTGCGCGGCGTCACCCTCGGCGAGGACCAACTTCCTGACCTCACCCGGCTGACCGTCGCCGCCCTCGACCTCACCGTCCGCAACGTCTGAAGCCGAGGAGGCATCGTGGTCGCTGAACCCATTGGCAGCTCGGACACGATCCTCGTCTGCGTCCGGGGCAACTCCGGCTCGGGCAAGAGCAGCATCGCCCGCGAGCTACGACGCCGGCACGGCCGGGGCTGCGCCCTGGTCGAGCAGGACTACCTGCGCCGCATCGTGCTACGCGAACGGGACAAGCCCGGCGGCGCGGCACCGGCGTTGATCGGGCAGACCGTGCGGTTCGCCCTCGACCACGGCTACCACGTGGTGCTGGAGGGCATCATGCACACCAGCCGCTACCGAAACATGCTGACCTCTCTGCGGGACGACCACCGCGGCCGGTCGCTGTTCTGCTACCTCGACGTGTCCCTGGCCGAGACCCTGCGCCGGCACCTCACCCGCCCGCAGGCCACGGAGTTCACCACCGACCAGATGAGCGGCTGGTACGCCGCCCACGACGTCCTGGGCTGGCCCGACGAACTCGTCCTACCCGAGACCACCGGACTGGACGAGGCCGTCGAGGCCATCGCCGCTGCCGCCGGGCTACCCCAGACCGGACGCGACGACGACCTGCTTCCGAACGTTCCATCCCGGTAGAGCAGCTCAGCCGGCTACCCATGTCGCCGTTCCGGCGCACCGTTCGCCAACAGCGGGTCCCGAGTGGCGGGTTCGGTTCGAGTCTCTGGCGGCGCACCAGCATCAAGCTGCGCGTTCTTCCGTAGAGGAAGGGCGCGAAGCTTCCTTTTCAGCCGCCGAGGCCTGGCAGTCGGATGGTGAAGAGCGTGCCCCGGCCCGGCTCGCTCTCCACCCCGATCGTGCCGCCGTGTGCCTCGGTCAGATGACGTGCGATCGCCAGGCCGAGCCCGCTGCCGCCCGTCACCCGGCTGCGCGACTCGTCGGCCCGCCAAAAACGGTCGAAGATCTTCGGCAGGTCGGCCGGGTTGATGCCGCTGCCGGTGTCCCGGACGGAAATGGTGGTGCCGGTCGCCCCGACCGTGACCGAGCCGCCCGGTGAGGTGTAACGGATGGCGTTCGAAATCAGATTGCCGACGACTTGTCGTAGGCGCACCTGATCGGCTTGCACCACCGGATCTCCCGCAACGGTGAGCTCCAGGCGCACCCCGGCCGCGAGCGCACCGCCCCGGTGGCTGTCGACCACGTGCGTGAGCACGTCCCGCAAACAGGTCGGCTCCGGGTCGATCCGCAGCGTGCCCGCGTCGGCGGCCGCCAGGTCGCTGAGGTCGTCGATGATGTGCTGGAGCAGGAGTGCCTCCTCGTGCAGCATCGCCAGCAGTTGGGCGTCGGTCGGGGCCAGGTCGTCCTGGGCCGCCTCCAGCCAGGTCCGGATGTTGCTGAGCGGGGTACGCAGTTCGTGAGCGACGTCGTTGACCATGGTGCGGCGTTGCGCCTCGGCCCGTTCCCGGCGCTCCGCGGAGTCGTTCAGGGCGCGCGCCAATCGGCCAATCTCGTCGCGGGTGGACACCGGGGCGGGCATGCGCAGTTCGGCCGCGTCGGCGAGGTTGCGCAAGGGCCGTACCAGGCGTCGGCCGATCAGCACTGTCGCCGCGACGGTGGCGAGCAGGACCGCGCCGGTGACCGCCACAATTCGTCCGATGCTGCCGCCGGACAGGCTCAGCGTGGTGCGACCCGTGCCGGGCGCGGTGACGAACAGCAGCGCGCGGGGTGCCACGTACGGTCGAAGTTGTGTCCTGCGCCCGGATTCGATGCAGCCCTGCACGACGCCGGCCGGCCCGGCCGGTTTGAGTAGCGACGGCGGCTTCACCTCGATCTTCTCGTGCGCGGTCCGGACCACCGCAGACTCGCCGAGATATGCCTCGAAGGTCGGCGTGATGCGCAGCTGGGAGGCGGCGCGGTCACCCAGGCTGAGGCAGCGGGCGGCCAGGGTGGTCAGTGTCTGGAGTGCCTTCTTCTCGGCTGGACTGACCAGGCTGTCGAGCTCGAATCCGCAGCTCTCGGTCGCGGAGCGGGTCAGTGGCCGTTCGGCCTCGGCTCGGACGGTGGTGAGGACGACGCTCGGGCGGCCGGTCTTCGCGACCTCGACGGTGCCGTCGTAGCCCATCTTGTTGAAGCAGGTGAGCGTGTTCTCGGCCACTTCATTCAGCACGTACCGGTCTTCGGTCGGCACGGTGTAGGGCCCGACGGCCCGCTCATCGATGTGCTCGGTGCCGCCGGTCAGGCCCAGGTCGACGTTGAGCGGGTCCACCACGGCCGACGGAAGGGTGTTCCGCAGCGCCGGTCCGTCCTGCGAGTCGAGGATGATCTGGTGATCGTCGGTGGTCAGTGTGATGCGGCGGCCCAGTTCGGCGGCGCGGGAGTGAACCAGGGCGGCGCCCCCGGACCAGTCGTGGTGAGTGGCCGCGTAACCGACCAGCTCCTCGTAGACGGCCCGTTGGTCGGCGACCGCGCCGCCCTGCTCGTCGGTGATCGCGCGGGTGGTGGTTGTCGCGGCCAGCCAGGCGGTGGCCGAGATCGCGGCGAGCGCGATCGCCACGGAGGAGACCAGCAGCCGGGTCACCAGGCTGTGCCGCAGCGGTACCTGGCCTTTGCTCACGGTGTCGTGCCCAGAGCCAGCTTGTAGCCCACACCGTGCACGGTGAGCAACTGCTCGGGACGCCTCGGGTCGGATTCGATCTTGCGGCGCAGGTTCATCACGTGGACGTCGATGGTGCGCTCGGTGGAGCTGCGGTCGATGCCACGAGTGTGGTGCAGTAGCTGTGCTCGGGTGAAGACCCTGTCCGGTTGCTCGGACATGGCGACCAGGATGGCGAACTCGCCACGGGTGCACTCGATCCGCTCGCCGTCGACCGTCACCTGATGCCCGACCGGATCGACGCTGAGCCGACCCATCTGCCGGATGCCCCGGCCGGCCGGGGCGGGCGCTCCCCGGGCCGCGCGGCGCAGCAGGGTACGGGTGCGGGCCACCAGTTCCCGCGGGCTGAACGGCTTGGTCAGGTAGTCGTCGGCGCCGAGTTCCAGTCCGAGCAGCAGATCACTCTCGGCGCTGCGCGCGGTGAGCATGAGCACCAGTACCTCCGACTCCTGCCGTAGGGTGCGGCATACCTGTAAGCCGTCCATTCCCGGCATCATCACGTCCAGGATCAGCAGGTCGGGCCGGTCGCGGCGGGCGGCGTCCAGCGCCGCCCGCCCGTCGTGCACCACGATCGTCTCGTGGCCCGCGGCCACGAGGTAGCGGCGGATCCCCTCCGCGTGCCGCAGATCGTCGTCGGCGACCAGGACCATCGCACACATGCCGGCGATGGTAGGCCGCCGCCGCGGCACCGAACCATTTTCCGGCCCGACCTGACAGATTCCTAACGGCAGCTCAGACGCTGGACAGTGACTCGGTGGGGTCGAGCGAGGCCGCCCGCATCGCCGGATAGACCCCAGCCAACACCCCGATGACCAGCGCACCTCCCATCCCGGCGACGGCCGCCGCCTCGGGGATGGTCACCGGCCAGTGTTGGAGGGTGGCGTAGCCGGCGACGGCCACCGCGCCGGTCACCACCCCGGCTGCTCCGCCGAGCGTCGACAGCACGATCGACTCGGTCACGAACTGGATGCGCACCTGGCCCCGATTCGCGCCCAGGGCTCGGCGCAGCCCGATCTCGCGGCGTCGCTCCAGCACGGAGATGTACATCGTGTTGGCCACCCCGATGCCGCCGACGAGCAACGCGATCCCGGCCAGCCCGAGCAGCAGCGAGCTGAAGGTCTGTTGCACCGCCTGCTTTGCGGCGAGCCCGTCCGAGGGACGACTGACAAGTACGTCGCTCGGATGCTCCGGGTTGGCCGTGGCGGCCAGGACCGAGCGCACCGCCATCACCTGGGCGTCGGTGGTCTGCACATAGATCCGGGTCGGGTGTCCGTCGAAACGCAGCCAACGGTCGGCGGCCTCCCAGCCGATCATCGCCGAGCGGTCGATCTCCGGTGCGAGTGCCACCGGGTCGAGGATGCCGATCACGCTGAACCGCTTCCCGCCAAGGTGGACCTGGACGGGCTGAGAGAGGTCGACGGTGGCGAAGCCGAGCCGCTGGGCGGCGACCGAGCCGAGGACCACGGTCGGCAGGCGCGCCATCGCGGGGTCCAGGAAACGGCCGGCGCGTACCCGGCCGGCGATCGCCGCGAGCAGGTTCGACCTGGTGGCGACAACCGCGATGGCGTTGTAGTCGCCGGCACCGGCCCGGTCGGAGCGGGCGACGTTGAGCCCGAAGTCGGCGGTCGCGCTCGCCACCGTGACCGGCGCGATCCGGGACACCATGTCCACCGACTCGACGGGGAGCTTGACCGGTGGTTCGCGGTTGGGCGCCGGCGTGACCTGCAGTCGGTTGGTGCCCAGGGCGGCCAGTTTCTCATCGAGCGCCCGCTGGCTCGACGCGGGTATCCCGGTGACCAGGACCAGGGTGGCGATGCCGATCGCGATGCCGAGCGCCGACAGGGCGGCTCGCGCCTTGCGCGTGCGGATGCCGAGCAGGCCCAGGCCGACCAGGTCGGCTGGGGCCAGACGGACCGGCGCGGCATCCCGGTCCACGCTCGCCGCTTGACGGGTAGCCCTCATGCCGGCTCACCCCTGGACGCGGAGTCGGACACCAGGCGGCCATCCAGGATGCGGATCTGTCGGGGCACCCGGGCGGCCACCTCATGGTCGTGGGTGATCAGCGCGATCGTGGTCCCACCCTGGTTCAGCTCGGTGAGCAGGTCGAGCACGGCCGAGCCGGTGGCCACGTCGAGCGCCCCGGTCGGCTCGTCGGCCAACACCAGCGCGGGCTGATTGACCAGCGCCCGGGCGATCGCCACCCGTTGGCGTTCGCCGCCCGAGAGCGCCTGCGGGTGGTGGCCGGCGCGGTGGGCCAGGCCGACCCGCTCCAGTGCCGCCAGGGCCAGCGCCCGGCGGTGACGGCGGTGCACGCCTGCGTAGAGCAGGCCGGTCGCGACGTTCTCGGTCGCGGTCAGCCCGTCGGTGAGGTGGAACTGCTGGAACACGAAGCCCAGCCAGCGGCCGCGCAGGCTGGACAGTTGCCGGTCGGACATCGTGGTGACGTCACGCCCGCCGATCCGCACCCGGCCCTCGGTAGGCCGGTCCAGCGTGCCCATGATGTTGAGCAGGGTGGACTTTCCCGATCCGGATGGTCCCAGGATGGCGACGAACTCGCCCGCGTCGATTCGCAACGAGACGTCGCGCAGCGCCGTCACGTCCTCGCCGTAGCGCCGGCTGGCACCACAGATCTCCAGTACCGCGGTCACGACGTCGTCACCACCCGGGTGCCGGCGGTGATTCCCGTACCGGTGATCTGCACCATGCCGTCGGCGAACAGGCCCACCTTCACCGCGGTCAGCGCGCCGTCGGCGATCTGTACGCCGTAGCCACCGCTGCTGAGCGCGAGCAGTGCGCCCACCGGGACGGCGAGTACGTCGCGTTCGGTGGTGCCGGTGAACCGGACTTCGACGGATGCCGAGCTGATGTTCTGGATCGCCGGGGCTTTGTCCACCGTGATGACGACCTGCACCTTCGGGCCCTCCGGGCCGGGGTCGCCGCCGTCCGACGGGCCGGCCTGGATGTTGCTGCTCACCGAGCTGACTGTGCCGCTGGTTTCGGCGCTGTCCGGCAAGGTGATCTGCACCTTCTGCCCGCTACGGATGTCGTTGGCCCGGCTCGCGTCGATCTCGACGGACACCACCTTGGCCTGATCGCTGATCGCCATCAGGTTGCCGGCGGCGTCGTCGCCGAGTTGCGCCGAAGCCGCGCCCACCCGCACCGCACCGGACAACACCACGATGTCGCCGAGTGCCACGGTGCCGGTGGCCGGACGTATCTCCTTGGCGGCCTGCCAGCGTTGCACGGCATCCTTGAGTGATCGGGTGAAGACGGCGTCCTGGCTGCTCACGACGGTCTTGTAGGTGCCCGTACCTGGTGTTGCCGCCGGCGATTCCGGCCTGGCCTCGTCGTTCGTGGCCTGGCTGCTCTGGGCCGGTGCTGGTCCGCCCTGAACGGTGACCCGGGTTCCCGGTGCCGGCTGGCGCCCGATCTGGTAGCCGAGCGCCCGGAGGTTGTCGGCCAGCACTTTGACGTCGCGGCCGACCATGCCGACCGTGTCGATGTCGCGGAACATCGGCGACGACCCGTAGAAGAGAGTGACCGGACGGTCGCCGCGACGATACAGGGTGTCACCCCGGGCGATGGTGCTGCCCGACCGTGGCAGCCAGGTCAGCACCCCGGGCGCGACGCCCCGCAGGGTGCGCTGCTTGCGATAGCCGACCGTGCCGCTCTCGGTCCAGTAGTCGGAGAGGTCGGTCCGGACCACCTCGGCCGTGGCCACCTTCGCCGCGGCCGGCTGGGCGGCCGGAGAGTCATCGCCGGTGTTGGTGTGGACGGCGTAGACCACGCCGCCCAGGGCGAGCGCCACGCACGCGATGATGATGAGGGTTTTCGTCCGCACGGTCGACTACTTCTTCGTGAAGGCCGAGATCTCGCACTGACGCTGGATCTCCATTCCCGCGGCGCTGTTCGCCCTTTCGAGGTTGGCCTTGGTCTCCGGCGCGACCCAGATGCTGGGGTTGTCGGAGCCCGCCTGCCGGATCTCCATCGACAGGCCGTGGCTCCGGACGCACTGCAACTGCTCGCGGAGGTCGTCGGCGAAGTGGGGGTTCTGCTGAGGGTCGAGCTCCGGAGGGCCCAGCGGCTCCTTGTCGGCGCAGGCGTCCACGGCTGGCTGATACTTCTTCTGGTCCATCTTGTAACTGAGAAGCGGGCCGCCGCTTCCGCCCTGTGCGGGCGCTGACGGCACGCCGTGCTGGGTCCAGCAGGCGTAATAGGCGTCGTAGAGGCGGTCGATCTCCTGTTTGGACGCGCCGAGGGGGAGCTGACGATCGGCGCCGCTGGTCGGACCGGCCGGGCTGACACTCGCCGACACGCTCGCGCCCGGGATCGCCGCCACCTGCGGCTCCGGCGTTTTCGGGTCGCTGCCGCAGGCCGTCAGCGACAGCAGCAGGACCGCCAGGCCGGTCGTCTTCATGTCCGCTTTTCGCATGCCAGCAAGCTTGGCCGTCGCATGTCAGCTATTCGTTAGGTTCGCTGATCCACTCGGCGCTACGGATGTCGCGGGCGGTCGGGCGGGCTACTGCCGTTCCGGGAGCAGCTGTACCGATGAGCCGGTTCCTGAGAGCATGTCGCGATGCGGGGACCGGCATGAGCATCACGTCCGTCATCAACTACAAGGGCGGCGTCGGTAAGACCACGATCACCATGAACCTCGGTGCCGAGCTCGCCGCCCGGGGCCGCCGGGTGCTGTTGATCGACCTCGACCCGCAGGCCAGCCTCACCTTCTCGTTCTACCCGGCCGCCGAGTGGGAGACCGACCTCGCGTACGAGAGGACCGTCCTGCAGTGGTTCGGCTCGGTGCTGGCCGACGAGCCCACCGCCGCACTGCACCCGTACGTGCTCACCCCGGGGCCGGTCAACGCGCTGCTGCCCGACGGCGGCCGGCTCGACCTGATCGCCTCCCACCTGCAACTCGTCGACGTCGACCTGGATCTCGCCGCGGCGCTCGGGGGGTCCCGGTTCCAGCACGGCAGCCCGCACTTCCTGCCGCTGCACCGGGCGCTCGCCGACGCGCTCGCCACCGAGGAGTTCGCCGGGTACGACGACATCCTGATCGACTGCGCGCCCAACTTCACCATGGTCACCCGGACGGCCATCGTGGCCAGCGAACACATCCTGACCCCGGCGAAGCCGGACTACCTCTCCACGCTCGGCATCGACTACCTACGCAGCAAGGTCTCCGAGCTGGTCCGCGACTTCAACCGGGTGGCAGCCCCCGGCCCGACCATCGACCCGCAGTATCTGGGCGTGGTGTTCACTATGATCCAGTACGCCGCCGGTGGGCCGATCACCGCGTCGCGCAACTACATGCGGCTCACCGACAACCTGGAGGTCCCGGTGTTCCGGCAGACCATCCGGGAGAACAAGACCCTGTTCGGCACGGCCGGCGAACGGCACCTGCCCGCCGTGCTGGTGCCGAACGCCAACGACCGGGTGCAGTACGAGCTCCAGCAGCTGGCCAGCGAGTTCCTGGCCCGCACCCGCCTCTAGAAGGAGAGCCACCGGTGTCCGAACCCGCCGACCTCGCCCACGCCGTACTCCTGCGGGTGGCGGAGTTCGTCCGCGCGCTGCCCGCCGACCAGCTCGCCGCGCTGGCCGACGGCACGGCGAAGCTGGCCGTGGTCGACAAGCGGCCCGCCCCCCGGGCGGCAGCCGCGGCGACCACCTCCGGCGTGGACGCCGAGCGGGTCCGCGCCGACCTCGCGGCGATCGGCGACCGGGCGGCCGGCGCCCGCTACCTCGCCGACCTGCGGCTCACCGTGGCGAAGCTGCGGGCGCTGGCCAAGGAGCTGGGCATCGCGGTGCCCAGTAAGGCCAAGAAGGCCGACATCGAGCAGGACATCCTCCAGTGGACGGTGGGCCGGCGGCTCGACTCGGCCGCCATCAGCCGTCCGTCGGCCGCCCGGAGCTGACCGCGCCCTCCGGCAGGAGGGTGGCCCGCAGCTCGGCCAGCACGTCGGCCCAGTACGCCTCGGGCGCCGCACCGCGCAGCTGACCGGCGAGATGCTCGGCCAGCCGGTGCGCCTCCCGCCGGGTGAAGGTCGCGCCCGGCTCGACGTCCGCCAGCGGCCGGGGCCGCACCGGCGCGTCCAGCGGCACCGGATCACCTGTGCAGACGATGTCGAGGTGCCCGGTGGTGCGGGTCAGCGCCACGTAGAGCAGTCGGTGACCGCGCTCGTCGCTGGCCACGATCTCCACCGGCTCGACCACCACCACCGCGTCGAACTCCAGGCCCTTGGCCTCCTGCGGGCTGATCAGGTTGACCGCGCCGCCCAACTCGCCCCGGTCGGCGCTGCTCCAGGTCATGCCGTTGGCGGCGAGCGCCGCCTCGACCGCTCGCCGTTGCCGGGGCGGGCAGACGATGCCGACGAACCGGCCGGCCTCGGCGTGCTCCCGCGCCACGGTGACCGCCCGGCCGGGCAGTTCGGCCAGGCCGACCCGGTGCACGCCGGTGTCCGCCGGCCCGTCCCGGACCACTTCCACCGGCGTCACGCCCGGCGCGGCCACCGGCAGCAGCGGCGCCGCCGTCGCGTACGCCTGCCGGGGTACGCGGTAGCCGTACCGCAGCGGGGTGATCCGGGCCGGGTGTGTCGACGGCAGGTGGGTGAGCACCTCGTCCCACGAGTCACGCGCCCAGCTGCCGGTGGACTGGGCGAGGTCGCCGACCACCGTCAGTGACCCATTGGCGCTGCGCCGCGCCACCGCGCGCAACTGCATCGGGGACAGGTCCTGCGCCTCGTCCACCACCACGTGCGCGTACCGGCGGCCCGGCCCGTCGATCAGGTGCGCCAACTCGTCCAGCAGCGGCAGGTCCGCCGCCGACCAGGTCTCCCGGGACAACCGGTCCGCGCCGCGTCGGTGCAGCGCCGCCACCTCCGCCGGAGTGAACTCGTCCGCCGCGGCGGCCCGCAGCCGCGCCGTGGATCCGAGCAGGTCGCGCAGGAAACCGGTGGGCGTCTGCGGTGGCCAGAGCCGGTCGGTGAGATTCCCGACCGCGTCCGAGCGGGTCGGGTCCACGCCGGCGCGGGCGGCGACCAGGACTGCGAGCCGGTCGCGCAGCAGCCGTCGACGGTCCGCGTACGGCAGGGCGGCGGCCCGCACCGTGGCGAGCGTCTCGGCGACCTCGACGCCGGGTAGCGTGACGAACCGGCCGCCGACCAGCAGCCGCTCGGCTGGGTCCGGGGTGCCGATCCGAGCGTCCAACGCGCGGGCCAGCAGGCCGGCCATCCGTGCCTCGCCCTTGATCCGGGTGACCGCGTCGCGTTCGGTGCGCCCGCGCGGCGCGTCCGGGGCGAGCCGGCTGATGTCGCGCAGCTCCACCCCGTCGTCGCCGAGGGCCGGCAGCACCTGGCCGATGTAGCGCACGAAGGTCGGGTGCGGCCCGACCACCAGCACGTCCGGCGGCGCCATCTCGTCGCGGTGCTGATAGAGCAGCCAGGAGACCCGGTGCAGCGCCACGGCGCTCTTGCCGGTGCCCGGGCCGCCCTCGATCACCAGCACCTCGTCGCGCGGGGCGCGGATCAGCGCGAACTGGGCGGCCTGGATGGTGGCCACGATGTCCCGCATGGTGCCGGTGCGCCCGCGGGTCAACTCCGCCAGCAGGTGCGCGTCCACCGCCTCGCCGATCTCGGCGAGGATGGTGTCGGTGATGTCCTCGATGGTGTTGCCGGCGCAGGTGAAGGCGCGTTTGCGGTGCACCCCCGCCGAATTGCCCACGGTGGCCTCGAACCAGCCGGCGGCGGCCGGCGCGTGCCAGTTGACCACCAGCACCTCGCCGTCGACGTCCCGGATCAGGTGTCGCCCGACGTAGCGGGTCTCGCCCGTCTCGGTGTCGACCCGGCCGAACGCCACCGCCTCGTCCGCCGCGCCCAGCGCCCGCTCGGCGGCGTCGGCGTACCGCCGCAGGTGGGTGGCGGCGGCGGTGTGGGCGGCTGCGGATGGCAGCTGCCGCAGCCCTTCGCGTCGCCGGTCGCGGTGCGCCGCCGCCGCGTCGAAGTACGCCTGCTCGGCAGCGATGTCGGCTTTCCTGGACGCCACGCAGCCCTCCTTCACGCCGGCCGGTCCGACCGACGGTCGGTTCACCGTACCGGCTGGATGCGGGCGTCAGTCGACTCTGGACGGCCGGGGAAGTTTACCCACGCCCTAGGAGTTCAGGCTGGTGAGATGGCCGTCCCGCATCTGCACGGCCCGGTCGCAGCGCGCGGCGATGCCCGTGTCGTGGGTAGCCATGATCAGCGTCGTGCCCTGCTCGTCGCGCAGCCGCAGCAGCAGGTCGACGATGGCGGTGCCGGTCTGACTGTCGAGGTTGCCGGTGGGCTCGTCGGCCAGCAGCAGCGCAGGTTGGTTGATCAGTGCGCGGGCGATGGCGATTCGCTGTTGCTGGCCCCCGGAGAGTCGCGACGGCAGGGCCGCGGCCCGGTCGGCGAGCCCGACCATCGCCAGCAACTCCCGGGCGCGGGCGGCCTTGTCGAAGTCGGTTCGGAACGGAATCAGCGGCGCCACGACGTTGTCCAGGGCGGTGAGGGTGGGCAGGAGGTGGAACCGTTGGAACACGAATCCGATCCCCCGCCGGTACGCCGCCAACGCCCGGCCGGACAGCCCCGTCACCTCCTGGCCGGCGACGTCGATGGATCCACCGTCGCTGCGTTCGATGGCGCCGATCAGGTGCAGCAGCGTCGACTTGCCCGAGCCGCTGGGCCCCGTCAACGCGACAGCGGTGCCAGGGGCGATCGAGAGACTGACGTCGTTGACCGCGACCAGTGGCGCGCCGTCGGGCAGCGGGAAGGACTTCCGCACACCGGTGAGACGAACCAACGACGTGGTGGCGGTGGTCGACGCCGCAGCTGACGTCCGTTGCATGGACCTACTCCTTTGCCGCTCACCCGTCGGCGAGCAGTTGGGCGGTGGGCAGTCGGCGGAGCACGGCGATCGGCACCACCACCGACACGGCGGAGACGGCGACGCCGAAGGCCAGCGCTGCCACGGCACACCAGAGGATGGGCGCGGTGATGCCTCCGGCGAAGGCAGCTGCCGCCCCCAGGCCGACGCCGGCACCGAGCGTACCGCCGATGACGCCCATGCCGGCCGCCTCGACGAGGACCAGCCGGTTCAGCATCGTGTCGGTCCAGCCGACGGCACCGAACAGGGCGAATTCGGCGGCGCGCTCGGAGATGTTGAGATAGAGCACGTCGGCGACGGACACGATGCCCAGCACGATGGTGACCGCGACGGCGATGTGATCGACCGTGCGGGCCTGCAGGGTGACGGCAGCACCGAGCAGGGTGCCGGTGAGCGCCCCACGGAACGCGAACGTGATCGCCAGCAGCATGGTCAGCGCGGCCACCCCGATCATCAGACTCAGCGCGCCGAGCACGGTCCGGCCGGGTGTGCGGGCAAGGTTGGACAGGGCGAGGGTCGCGAGCCGGCGGGGGGCCTGCCGGCGTACGGCGAGACCCAGGACGGCGGGGCGGATGATCTCGCCGGGATCGGGTCGGGCGGCCCGCCAGGCCGGCCAGCCACCGGCGAGCAGGGCGAGGGCCACCGCCGCGGGTACGGCCAGCAGGGTGTGCGTCCAGGCTATGTGCAACCCGAGACCGAACGCGATCCCGAGCGCGATGCCGGTGCCCGCGATGCCGGCGGCGAGCCCGATGCCGACGATCTCGATGAACATCAACTGAAGGAGCTGTCTTCGGCCCCAACCGAGGCAGGTGAGAATGCCGAACTCGGTGCGTCTGGCGCGGATGGCGGCGGTGTTGGCGTTGAGGACCGCCAGCGCGCACACCGCGAGCACCAGGACGGACAGCAGTACGCTCTTGCGGTCGGCCGCGCGGACGAGCACGGCCGCGACGCCCTTCTGCACCCACGGTTCGGCGACGGCGAGATCGGGCCGGCCGTAGTTCCCGGCTGGGTAGTGCACCGTCATGGCGGTCGGCGACGATCCCAGCGTGATGTCGACCTGGAGGCCGGTGCGCTGCGCGATCTCCTCCGCGATCACGCGGACCCGCTCCCGGGAGACCGGGTCGATGCCGACGTCCCCGGCCAGCCGGACCCGCACCACGCTGATCGGGGCGGCCGTGTTGAGCTGGTATTCCGGGTAGCTGGGTTCGGTGCTGTAGGCGCCCGGGTCGAAGATGGCGGGCAGGGCCGACATCGTGGTGAGCATCAGCGGCGGCTGGCTGAGCAGTCCCGTGACGTTCGCGTTCGGGGCCAGGTGCCGGCCGCCCAACGCCTGCCGGGACGCCGCGTCGGCGCCGGCGGCACCGGGGTTGAAGTACGTGTCCATGGGCACCGCCGACAACGCGCTGCCCAGCGAGACCCTGGCGGGGTCGAAGGTGCCCACCGCGCCGAGCGCCGCATCGGGCATGTTCACGTCCCCGGGCTGCGGCTCGTAGCCGTGGGCCAGGTTCCGGTGGACGGCGACATCGCTGCGCACGCTGGTGTCCGCGAATTCCATCGGAACGTGCCGGGACGACCCGCCGTCGTCGGCCCCCTGGCCCCAGATCTTGAGATCGTACGGATCTGGCTGGGCGCGCAGACCGTCCCCGTCCGGCACCATCTTCGCCGGCCCGACGGTCCAGAACTGGTGCAGCCACATGGTGTTCGTCGTGGCCAGGTCGTACTCGACGCCCAGTTCCCCCGGTCGGAGCATCCGGTCGACCATGTCCCGGTACGGCTCCACCACCGACGTCGACTTCTGGCCGATCGGGGTACCCGACTGGTCACCGAGGGCCGCGCGCAGCCGCTGGTCGTCGGCGGACGTCCGGACCAGCTCGGTCGCGTCCGGGTTCAGGCGCTGCACGGTGACGTCGAGGGTCCGATCGACCTGGGGTTGGTCGGCGATCAGGATCGGTAACACCGAGTAGGGGTACGGCATCTGGTCAAGTCGCCGTGACGTCGGCGCCTCCGCCGGGGTGAAGTAGCGGCCGGAGGTGACGGCCTGGTCCAGTCCGGCCAGCGCGGCCTCCGCATCCGGGTCGACCGCGGCCATCAGGAACGGCACCGTCCACACCAGCGTGACGGTCGGTCGCGTCGGCTTTCCCTCGCGATCCGTCGACCCGGTGCCGCCGACGCAGGTCAACGACGATCGGGCGCGGGGGTCCGTGGGCGAGAGCCATTCGTCCGCGTCGGTCCCCGCTGCCGGCGGGCAGATCCGCACCCGCTGGCCGTCGGCGTCGACCTCTTCCGGCGGTGGCAGACCCCCGCCGCTCTTCAGCTCGCTGTTGGGCGTCACCTCCACCTGGTTGCGTGTCGCGTAGAGGAACGCCGGCCCGTCCGGGATCCGGCTCAGCCCGGCGTCCGTCACCCACGTGGGCTGCACCCGCAGCACCTGGCGCTCAGCGGTCGGGTCGAGGTGCTCGGACAGGTCGACCGTGACGGGCACGGTACGCATCACGTACCCGATCATCGCGACCGGCGCGGCTACCGACACCCCGCGCACAGCCTGGACCGCACGCCACTGCTCCATGGTGATACCGCCGCGCATGCCCGCCAACTGACCCGACTGGACCAGGTTGCGGTCCCGCTCCAGCGGCAGCACCGCGTCCTTCGGGCGGACCAGGAGGTCGTAGACGGGGCGGTAGTTGGCGGTCGCGGCGCCCACGGCGTCCAGACGTGCGGTGACCGCCGCTCCGGTCAGCAGGGTGAATCCCGCCACCGCGATGGCGATCATCGACAGCAGGGCCAGCGACCGACGCAGCCGTACCCGCCATTGCGCTGCGGCTATCCCCAGCATCGACGCATCCCGCCCTCCATCGTTGGCTCTCCAGCATGCCGCCGCCGGCCGGGCGGTGAGGCCAGGCCGGCGGCGGCTGATCGACGAGGTTCAGCAGCAGCCCAGGCTGTAGCTGACGTAGGGCGCATCGCAGCTTTTCGCCGTGTTGGCGTAGCAACGGACCTGACCCGCCACAGACTTGGTGTAGTAGTAATAGCAGAACGGCCCCCCACACCCGGTATAGGCAAGGGTGCAGATGTTGCACGCGGACGCCTTGGCCTTCGGTAGCAGCGCGGCCAGTAGCTTGTCGCTCAACCTGCTGATCATCTGACCTCTCCTCTTCTCCGCCAATACGGCGGCTCGTCGACAGGGGCACGATGTCATCGACCACTTACGATTCGCTAACGCTGCGGTGTGCCGCCGTGGCTCTCGGTGTCAGTGCTGGTTGCCGGCGCGGATGATGCTGACCAGGCGGCCGATGCGTCGACCGGGTGTCACCCCGAGGTCCCCGGCCAGGATCTCGCACAGCTGGTCGTGGGCGGCCAGGGCGGAGGCGACGTCGCCGCGTCTCATGTGCGCCTCAATGAGATGCTCCCAGGCCCGTTCCCGGTACGGCCATCGGCGCACGAGGGGCTCCATCGCGTCGATGACGGCGTTGTGGTCACCGAGGACGAGTTGCGCCTCGGCGAGGTCCTCCATCGCCCGCCAGCGTCGCTCGTCCAGTGACGCCGCCAGGACCGCCACCCCGGGTGCGCGGGCGTCGACGCAGGCGTCCCCCCGCCACAGCCGCAGTGCCGCGGAGAGCGCCGCGACGCGGTCTTCGGCACCGTCGGGTAGACGTGCGGCAGCGCCACGTCGTGTCAGCTCGTCGAAACGGGCGAGGTCGGTCGACGCGAGCCGCGCGCACAACACGTACCCCGGTGGGCGGGTCTGCAGGATGTGCACGGCGTCCGGGCCGCCGAGGCGTACGAGGCTCTGCCGCAGGGCGGAGATGTGCCCCTGTAGCTTCGTCGTCGCCGTCATCGGCGGCTGATCGTCCCAGATGACCTCGACGAGACGGTTGACGCCGACCACCGTGTCCAGGTTGACGGCGAGCGCCGCCAGCAGCGCCCGTCGCCCCAGGCCGCCGACGGGCATCGGTTGCCCCAGCACGGATGCCTCGAGCGGACCCAACAGCGACACCCGAAGCAGCGTGTTAGCGTTCACATCGAGGTCCGAGTGGTGATCGCGTCGTCGTAACCGGACGCCTGGAGAAGGAACAGTTCGGCATAGCGTCCTCCCGCTGCCATCAGCTCGTCGTGACTGCCCTGTTCGAAGATGCGGCCGCCGGAGAGGACAGCGATGCTGTCCGCCTCCCGGACGGTGTTGAGACGGTGCGAGATGAGCAGGCTGGTGTGTGTGCGCCGCAGCGTCATCAGCCGCCGGTTGATCTTGTGCTCGGTCTCCACGTCGGCTGACCGCCGCCGCCCAGGGCGCCGCCCCGATGTAGATCCCGAAAGCGCGACGCATCAGCGCTGCCGAACGCCTCATCGGCTGCCCAACACCTCGCTCAGGGTGTGACCACGCGCGGCCAGCAGTCCGTCCGCCCCGACAGGTCGGTCCTGTTCGGGTACGCGTGACAGGTCACGCTCACAACCTCGCCTTCACGGGACGTTCTCGTACACCGTGAAGATGGGTTGAGACCCGCCCAGGTCACACAGACTGAGCACGGTGCCGGATCAACCACGGCCGGTCAACGGGAGTCGGCGAGGGCGCGCGACAGCTCGTCACCCCGGGCGCGCTGCGACGTCGTGCGGTGCCTCAAGTAATGCTCAAATTACGTTGATCCGAGCCGATGCCGTCGAAGATCCGCATACGCTCAGCCAACTCGCGCACGGCCTCCCGGACCTCCTCGCTACGCCAACCGTCACCGTGCCCCGACCCAGGGTGCGCGAGCGTCAACCATCCTCCCTTGTGGATGGTCGCGAGCACATCATCCACCTGTCGCAAGGAGAAGGAGGGGACAATGCGACGCAGACAACGGCGCATCGCGTTCGTGGCGCTGCCCGCACTGTTGGCGGGCGTCCTCGTGTCGACCGGGCCGGCGGGCGCGGATCCCGCGCAGTCGGCCGCCACGGCCGGCTCCGCACGATCCCAGCTGGAGAACCGGGACCAGGTCCGCCGCGTACACGTCAAGCTGGCCGGCGCCGACATGCTGGACAAGGTCGTCGCCGCCGGCTTCGACCTCGAACACGGTCTCAAGCGGGTGCCGACCGGCATCGAGGGCGAGGCGGCGGTCACCGCCGAGCAGATCACCGAACTGACGGCGATGGGCGTCGAGGTCCTCGCCGACGACGCGGGCTTCGTCTGGAGTGACGAGGCCGACGGCGGCCTCCAGGGCAACGCCGCCGCCCGCGCGGCGCAGCCGGCGAGCCACGACGCGACGGTGCGGATCGCCCGCGCCGACTGGTTCACCACCAAGGGCCAGGGCTTCCTGTACGTCGAGGCGCGCACCACCGAGGGACAGCAGGCGGACCCGGTGGTCGAGATGCAGTTGGAGAACGACTCGGGCCGGGGCACGTCGTTCGGCTTCGCCCGGACGATGAGCCGCTTCGTGGACTCCGGGCAGTACATGTTCCACCGGAACCTGTTCAAGCTCGACGCGCGGCCGACCCAGATCCGGGTCACGAGCTCGACCGGTGGCGTCGCCACCGGCAAGGTCTCCGACTGGTTGGAGGACGCCCCGCCGCCGCTGACGGCGGACCCGTCCTACAAGTCGGACTTCGTGGACGGGTACAAGCACCCGCAGCAGCTCTACAGCCGGGCGAAGGAGATCGCCCGCCAGTACCCGGACATCGCCGAGATCGTCTACCTCCCGAACCAGACCAACGGCTACCAGCGCAAGGCGCAGGCCACGATCGGCGGTACGGGGCAGTCGGCGGTCGTGGTCAGCTCGGCGGCGTGGGGCCACGAGGGCGGCAACGACGTCACCGTCGAGTTCGTGGACCGGCCGGAGGCGGACCTGCCGCTCGCCGTTGAGGTCACCGGCACGGCGGTCCGCGTCCTGCTCGCCACCGACGCCTCCGGCGCTCCGGCGAGCACGGCCACCCAGGTGGCGGACGCGCTGCGGACCCGGTCTGAGGGCCTCATCGACCGGGCACACCCGTACCGCACCAACACGGGCACCGGCGTCGTCGCGCCGACGGCCGGCCCGGTCGCGTTGACCGACTTCCTCGACCAGAAGCGCGTCGGCGCACCCGAGGGTGAGGTGCCCCGGGGGCCGGTCACGATTCCCGTCCTGCGGATCGGCAAGCACCGTGACGGCAAGAAGCCCGGTGTCCTGATCCAGGCGCAGGACCACGCCCGCGAGTGGGTGCCGGCGACGACCAGCCTGGAGTCGGCCGAGCGTCTGGTGCACAACTACCGGTCCGACCGGGAGACGAAGGAGATCGTCGACAACACCGACGTCTTCTTCATCCTCTCCAACAACCCCGACGGGGCGAACTACAGCTTCTACAACTTCGCCTCGCAGCGGAAGAACATGACGAACCACTGCCCGGACGCGACAGCCGATCCTGGGCAGCGGAACTCCTGGGGCGTCGACCTGAACCGCAACTACCGGGTCGGGTCGGGTCACGACGGGTACGCGGGCGGGTCGACCAACTGCGTCAGCGGCACCTACCAGGGCCCCGAGGAGCTGTCCGAGCCCGAGTCGAAGAACATCATCTGGCTCGTCGAGAAGTACAAGAACATCAAGTTCATGATGTCGGTGCACTCCAACGGCGGCCAGTTGTTCTGGCAGCCCGGCGCGTACATCGCGGACGGCCGGATCACCACGCCGCGTCCGCCGCTGGGTGACGAGGCGTTCTACTGGCAGTCGGCGGCCCGGATCCTGTCGCAGGTCAAGGCGCACCGGGAGACCGTCGTCACTCCGGAGAACGTCGGTGGCTCGTCCGACGTCCTCTACTCCTCCGCCGGCAACGTGCGCGAGGACCTGTACCACACCTACGGGATCTACGCCTTCGGCTGGGAGGTCGGCGGCTCCGTCTACAACCCGGCCACCGGTAACTGGCAGGGCGGTTCGTTCCAGCCGGAGTGGGCGGGCAACCCCGAGCTGGTCAGCGGCCACGCCGAGACGATGGAGTACGCCAACGGGATCATGGAGATGTTCCGGGTGGCGGCGGACTGGGGACGGGACAGGAAGAACCCGACATCGCAGCTCGTTCCCGGCGCCGGGACCTACCGCGGGCCGGTGGACGTACGCTTCGAGACGAGCGAGCCGGCCACCATCTACTACACGACCGACGGCAGCCGACCCACGCTCCAGTCGCCGCGCTACGCGGCCACCGAGTTCCGTGAGCCGGGGCAGGTGTTCCACGTGACCGAGACGACCACGTTCCGCTGGTTCTCGGTCGACAGCGCCGGCAACATCGAGAAGAACTACGACCCGACGAAGAACGACAGGCGCAACAACTACCGGACGGCGACGATCAAGATCACCAAGAGGTAGTCCGCGTACCGTGATCGTTGCCCCGCCGGTCGGTGTCACCCGCACCGGCGGGGCAGCGGTCAACAGGGCCCCGCGTGGGCGTCGCAGCGCGGATAGGTCCTCGTTCGGTGGGTAAGCGGCGCACATGCCCGCGAGCGAGGATTCGGCGGCCGACCGGGATTCGGCACCACACGGGCGTTCTCGCGTCGACCGGGTGTTCGGCAGCCTGCGGGAGCGGGCGCGGGAGGCGTGGCGCGTACGCTCCTGGCGGTTCCGGCTCTACGGTCTGCTCGCCGTGCAGGCCGCCATCGCGGCGGGGCTCGCCTGGTTCGTCGTGTACCAGTTCCTCGGCAATCCGTCCCCGGTCTTCGCGCCCACCACGGCGGTCGGCATCACGGCCGCCGCGATGGGCTCCCGCCTGCGGCGCACCATCGAGTTGCTGGTCGGGGTGGTGCTCGGGCTCGCCGTGGGGGACACGCTCATGCCGCTCTTCGGCATCGGGCCGTGGCAGACCGGTGGAGTGGTCCTGCTGGCGATCATCGTGGCCATCCTGCTCAAGGGTGGCGGTTCGCTGCTCACCCAGGCCGGCGGTACGGCCGTGCTCATCGCCACCCTCGAACCACCGGTCCGTGACCTGTCCATTCCCCGGTTCGTGGACGCCGCGGTCGGAGGGCTGATCGGGCTGGCGGTCAGTCTGCTGCTGGTGCCCATCCATCCGCGGCGGACACTGCACCGACTGGCCGAGCCAGTGGTCGGTCCCGCGGTGACCGCCATGCACCACGTGGCGGCGGCGCTGCGCGTGCGTGATCTCGGGCAGGCCGAGCAGGGCCTGCGCGACCTGCGGAACCTCGGCCCGCAGATCGTCGCGTTACGGGACGGGCTGCAAGCCGCCGAGGAGGTGGTACGACTCGCGCCGCTGCGCTGGCACGAACGCGACTCGTTCGCCTTACACGCGGAGTCGATCCGGCATCTGGAACGCAGCCTGCACAGTTGCCGATCTCTGGCGAGGCGGCTCACGACGGCGCTCAAGGACGACGAGCCGCTGCCGGAGGAACTCGCGTCCGCCATCGACCTGCTGGCCGACAGCGCGCAGGACCTGCGCGGCGCGATCATCGCCCGGGAGGAGCCACGGGAGCCGCGCGAGCGGATCCTGGAGGCGGTCGAGCTGGTCGGACGCGCGCAGGGCGGGTCCGTCCGCGACCCCACCCACCTGCACAGTCACCGTCTGGGCTACTCCGGGATGATCGCCGTGGGCGAGTTCCGGACCATCGCCCACGACCTGCTCATCGCCAGCGGCCTGGACCCCGAGAAGGCCGCGGCGCTGGTGCGGGGGGCGATAGGCCGGGGCCAGCACGACTGACCGCACTGTCGGCCGGTCAGCTGGACGTCCGCTTGGGCAGCAGCAACTCCTCGTGATCGAGTTCCCGTTCCAGGACGCGCAGTTCCTCGTCGGGCAGCCGACCGCTGTCCCGCCAGCGGACGAGTTCCTCCCGTTGGGCGTCGATCGCCGTGCGGCGGACCTGGAGCGCCGTCTCGTACTGCGGGGAGGTCGGTAGCTCCGACGACCCGCTCTGCTCGAGCAGGTCGAGTCGCCCGCGGTAGCGCGCCAGGCGGGCCAGCAGCTGCGTACGGGTGGTGTTGACGGCCACCGCGCTGCCCGGATCCGCGGCGGCGACCTCGTCCAGGCGGGCCAGGGCGGCCTCGACGGCCGCCGAGCGGGCCTCGTTGCGTACCCGGGCCTGGTCGGCCTCGTTGGCGCGCAGGCCCAGCCTGCGCACCAGCGGCGCGAACGTCAGGCCCTGCCCGACGAGCGTCACCAGGACGACCACGAAGGTGCAGAACAGCAGCAGGTCCCGGTCGGGGAAGGGGGCGCCGCTGTTGGTGGTCAACGGCAGGGTGAAGATAGCGGCCAGGCTGATCACCCCACGGGTGCCCGACCAGCTCAGCGCCGTCACCTCGCGCAGGGACAGCCGTTCGGCGTTGCGGTCGGCGCGGGCGACCTGCCGGGCGCTACCGGGCTCGTCCGGGTCGTCCTGCTCGGATATGCCGCCCAACCGGCTGTGCAGCGACCGGGGGAGGGACTGGGTCAGCACCAGCCAGGCGGGGCGCAGCAGCAGCACCACCCCGACCGACACCGCGACGGCGATGACGATGGTGGACGTCTCGTACTGGCGCAGGCCCTTGACGACCTCGGGGAGCTGCTGGCCGATCAGCAGGAAGACGAAGCCTTCGAGGAGGAAGTCGACGAGCCGCCACACGGCGCTCGTCTGCAACCGGGCGGCGCCGGAGCCGAGCTGGGGCGTCTGGTGGCCGACGATCAGACCGGCGATCACCACGGCGAGCACACCGGAGACGTGCAGCTCCTCACCCACCAGGTAGGCCACGAACGGTGTGGCGAGCGAGATGGCGTTCGACAGCAGCGGGTCGGTGGTGAGCGGTCGGGCCAGACGTACCAGCCAGGCGATGGCCGCTCCCACCGCCACCCCGCCGACCGCCGCCAGCACGAACTGGCCGACGGCGGCCGGGAACGAGAACTCACCGCCCACCGCGGCGGCCACCGCGACGCTGAGCATCGTCAGGGCGGTGGCGTCGTTCAGCAGTCCCTCACCCTGGATGATCGTGACCATCTTCGGTGGCAGGTTGACCCGGCGGCCCACCGCGAGCGCGGCCACCGGGTCGGGTGGTGCGACGGCGGCGCCGACCGCGATTCCGGCGGCAAGTGTGGCGCCGGCGACGAACAGATGGAAACCGATGCCGACGAGGACGCCGGTGAGAAGCACCAGCAGGACCGAGAGGCTGACCACGATGCGCAGGTTGCGGCGGATGTCCAGCAGCGAGGAGTCCAGTGCGGCGCTGTAGAGCAGCGGCGGCAGCACGACCATGAGCACGAGGTCGGGATCCAGCCCGACGTTGGGGCCCGGGAGCAGCGCGTACGCGATGCCGATGAGCGGCAGCAGGGCCGCCGCCGGCAGTCCGGTGCGGGCCGCCACCCACCGCACGGCGACGATCACCGCGACGGCGGCGAGCACGAACAGCAACATCGAGTGGGTGCTCACGTGGTGACGTCCCCCTGGAGCGGCGCGAGCGTGATTGTTCGGTGCCGGGCGGTCAGCGCAGCACGCAGCGGTGACGAGCCTACCCGCTTGATCAGCCGAACTCCCTGGTCGACCGGGCCGGGCCCCTCCCGCGCGGCGCTGCGCCGCGTTGCTCCACCCACCTTCGCCGGACGCCGTGTCAGACGGCTGCTGAAGGCGACCGTCACGGACGTCGCGGCGACGCTGATCGCGGCCGACCAGAAAGATCAAGGACCCGGTGATCCTGCGCCAACTCTGAGCGGCGCGATCGACCCGCCCGCTCTGCGGCGATCAGGAGCCGCCTGCCGAACGCGGCGCGTACATGATCAAAGCGACGCCGACGAGGCAGATGCCGGCGCCGATGACGTCCCACCGGTCGGGCCGGAACCTGTCGACGATCATGGCCCAGGCGAGGGATCCGGCGACGAACACGCCGCCGTAGGCGGCGAGGATGCGCCCGAAGTTGGGGTCGGGTTGGAAGGTGGCGACGAATCCGTACGCGCCGAGGGCGATGACCCCGGCGGCGATCCACCACAGGCCGCGGTGTTCGCGCCAGCCCTGCCAGATCAGCCACGCCCCGCCGATCTCGAACAGGGCGGCGACGATGAACAGCAGGATCGAGCGGACGACGGTCACCGGTGGACCGTACCGAGGTGGCGCGGTCCACGATCAGGCCGGTGGGCTGGTCGGGCGTCGGCAGTCGCTGCCGCCGGGCCGCCTGGGGCGGATCGCCGCGGGCGTGGCCCGGCTGCGGTGGCGACGTGGCTGCTGGGCGATCCGGTCACGCCGTCATCCGGGCGGCGGCGCGCAGCGCGAGCGCGTCGAGGACGGCGACGTGCGCGGCCGGCACCTGCACGTCGAGGCGTAGCGCGCCGGCGTCGGCGGCGATGGTGAACGAGAAGAACGAGCAGCAGGAGCTTTCCCGGGCGGTCAGGTCCCGGGTGGTCGCCTCGGCGGCCGGGTCGAGACGCCACCGCAGTGCGGTGGGGGACAACCGTTCCTGCTGGAGCAGGGCGGTGGCGAACAGGTCGTCGAATTCGGCCAGTCGCAGTGGCTGTTGTGCGCTCGGCAAGGTGCACGACTCGGGCACCCAGGTCTGAGGGTCATTGCTCATATCAACGACGGTAGGCCCTGTTCCGTCGATCGCCGCCGATTGGGGGCCTTCAGACGGGTGGGCGCTGATGGTGGTCGAGTGTGGCGCTGAGCGTGTCGGCGAAGCCTTCGGCCAGGGCGAGTTGGTCGCGCAGGGCGGTGACGCGGGCGGAGGCGGCGGTGTGGAACATGGCGAGCCGGTCGAGCAGCGCGGCACGGTCGACGCCGGTGGCGGTGTCGAGGGCGTCGAGGACGGCGAGGAGGTCGCGCATCTCGTCGAGGGTGAAGCCGAGGGGTTTCATGCGTTTGACCACGGCGAGGCGGTCGAGGTCGGGCTGGGTGTAGAGGCGGAAGCCACCCTCGCTGCGGGCGGAGGGCACGATCAGGCCGGCCTCCTCGTAGTGGCGGATGGTGCGGATGCTCAGTCCGACCCGGTCGGCGGCTTCGCCGATCTGCATGAGGCGGCCGGTGGCCGGGTCGGAGCGGTGCTGCTGCTCCGACCCGGTGTCGTCCCGGCTGGTGGTGACCATCAGTGGCCGACGCCGAGTTGGCCGGCGAGGGTGTCGTGGATCTGGGCGCTGGGTTTGTTCAGCTCGATGATCTCGACGGTCTTGCCGCGGGCGGCGTACTTGGTGGTGATGGCGTCGAGGGCGGCGACCGATGAGGCGTCCCAGACGTGGGCGTGGGTCATGTCGATGACCACTGTCTCCGGGTCGTTCGCGTAGTCGAACTGGCCCACCAGGTCGTTGCTGGAGGCGAAGAACAGCTCGCCGTGCACCGAGTAGATCCGGGTGGTGCCGTCCGGGTCCAGGACGCTGGTGACCTCGACCAGGTGGGCGACCCGCCGGGCGAAGATCACCATGGCGGTCAGGACGCCGACCACGACGCCGATGGCGAGGTTGTGGGTGGCCAGGGTGGTCGCGACGGTGGCCAGCATGACCACGGTCTCGCCGTACGGCATCCGCCTGAGCGTCGCTGGGGCGACGGAGTGCCAGTCGAACGTCGACACCGCCACGATGATCATCACGGCGACCAGCGCCGCCATCGGGATCACCGCGACCACGTCACCAAGCGCGACCACCAGGACCAACAGGAACACACCGGCCAGGAAGGTCGACAACCGGGTACGGGCGCCGGAGGACTTCACGTTGATCATCGTCTGGCCGATCATGGCGCAGCCACCCATTCCCCCGAAGAAACCGGTGACGATGTTGGCGACGCCCTGGCCCCAGGACTCGCGGGTCTTGCTGGAGGGGGTGTCGGTGATGTCGTCCACCAGCTTGGCGGTCATCAGCGACTCCATCAGCCCGACCAGCGCGATCCCCAGGGCATAGGGGGCGACGAGGGTGAGGGTGCTCATGGTCCAGGGGATCTGCGGGAGGCCGAGGGTGGGCAGGCTGTCCGGCAGGGCACCCTCGTCGCCGACGGTGGGCACCGCCACGCTGGCGAAGACGGTGACCATGGTCAGGACCACGATGGCGACCAGCGGTGCCGGAACGGCGCGGGTGAGCCGGGGGAGTCCCACCATGATCGCCAGAGCGACGGCGACCAGCGGGTAGACCAGCCACGGCACGCCGAGCAGGTGCGGGAACTGGGCGGCGAAGATGAGGATGGCCAGGGCGTTGACGAAACCGACCATGACGCTGCGCGGGATGAACCGCATCAGCTTCGCCACGCCGAGCACGGCGAGCAGGATCTGGATCGCGCCGCCGAGGATCACCGCGGCGATGAGGTAGTCCAGCCCGTGTTCCTTCGCCAACGGCCCGACGACGAGGGCGATCGCCCCGGTCGCGGCGGAGATCATCGCCGGGCGGCCGCCGCAGATCGCGATGGTGACCGCCATGGTGAACGAGGCGAACAGCCCCACCCGGGGGTCGACCCCGGCGAGGATCGAGAAGGAGATCGCCTCCGGGATCAACGCCAGGGCGACGACCAGACCGGCGAGGACCTCCGTGCGGAACACCTTCGGCGACAGCCAGGACGGGCGGGACAGACGCGGTCGATTGACAGCGGACAGCACAGAAGACATACAGCCATTTCCACTCGGGCGTCCCGTGGACGCGCACTGTTCGCCCCAGGTCGGGCAGCTGCCCACCGGTCAGCGACAGATTGTTCAACGGGCCCGGAGTCGGTCACCGTCACCGCAGGAGCCACCGGGCCTCGCCTCGACAGCCAACCGCGAAGCTACCCTTCCGTCAGGGGAGAGTTCACTCAACGTGGTGATCATCACCGTGTGGGCGTCGGCGACGCGCGCCTTCTGCGTGGGGTGACACGTTGCCGGCGCCCGGAGGCGCCGGCAACGCCTGAGTCAGCTGGCGTGGGACAGGCGCGTGGTGATGCGCAGGCCCACGAGGGTGTCGTTCATCCACGGCACCCGCTCGTGGTGCAGCCCGGCGGTCATCTGGTCCGCCCAGACCTCGTACCGCTGCATCAGCGCGTTGGCGCGGGACCGCGCGCTGGTGATCAGACAGTCGCCGAGGGGGTCACCGGGCAGGTTGGACGAGTCGACAGCAGGCTCGCAGGGCACCTTGAGGCTGACCTGGTCGCGCAGCGGACGGCTGGGGTCGAGTGGGCACGGTGTGGGCCCGCAGAGGGTGTAGTTCCCGCTTGCCCTGGCGTAGGCATTGCCGATCTTGGCGTCCGTCGGCATGTTCACCGGAAGCTGGTACTGCCCGAACAGGTTCGCCGACAACACGTCGTCGGAGTCGAGGGCGTTGGGCAGACCCAACCGGGTGTACGCCTGCAACAGCCGCGCTGCGGTGTTCACCTTCTTCAGGGCGGTGGGGATCGGCCCGGAAACCTGCGTGCTCTGGTCCCGGACCCGGTCGTACATCAGCTTCTGCCGGGCCTGGAGGAAACCGCGCAGGGTCGGCGTCAGCGTGGTGTCCAGCGCCGTGTTGTTGGTGGCCGTCGCGGCGCTCGCGAAGGCGTACCGGCCGGTTGGCCATTTCTGGGTCAGGCCCTGCTCAGGGGTGGTTTCGCTGTCACAGCTGAACAGCTCGCAGTCGATCTGGTAGACCTGCTCGTCCGGCCAGGTGTAGTCGGCGGTCCGGGAGTTCTGCCAGGCCGCTGTCGAGTTCAGCCGGAACCGGCTGTGGATCTGCAACCGCAGCTTGCCGTAGTAGCGGATCACCCCGGTGCCGTAGCCCGTCGTCCGGGTGTGCACCCAGCTCGGCGTGTAGCAGTAGCCGACCTCGGGCAACTCCCGTACGCCGGCGGGCGGCTCGTCGAGGCGTGGCGTGTACGCGTACTGGAGCGCCCGCACCACGTTCGACATCAGGTCGTAGCGGACGTTGCCGGGTCGGTCGATCTGCCTGCTGCCGGCACACGACGGCACCGTCGCCTCGTCGGGCTTCGTCGGCGCCGGGGCGAGCGGCTTGTCGGTGTCCCAGAACAGGTCGTAGTTCTTGGGCGTCCTCACCTGTACGCCGTTGGCGTCCGGCTCGTAGCGGGCCTGGACCTCGTTGGTCCGTACCGCGGCGAGCGCTGTCGACAGCTCGTTGGTGGCACCGACGTACTCGTCGACCAACCCGGTGATCAGGCCGTTGGCGTTGCCGTTGGCCGGCCGACCGAAGCTGGCCGCGAGGTCGGCGATGCGGGTGCCCTCCGCCTCGATCTGCGCCGCGCGTCCGGTGCTGACCTGGGCGGCGTACGTCGGGTTCTGCAGCATCAACATGGCGTACGCCTGCGCGCCGAGGTTCCACACGGTCGGGTTGCCGACCGGTGTCGACGGTTCGACCATCGACGGGTCCCGTCCGCTGGCGACCCGGGCCAGGTAGTTGATCGACCGGGCCTCGCCGAAGCTGTTCAGGACGGTGGTCGGGTCGATCGCCGGGTTGTCGGCGTCGGTCCTGGGCACCACGAAGGCGGCGCCGCTGGCCAACTGCGTCGCGGCCAGGTGGAATTCGTTCTCCGGGCCGACGAACTCGTTGTACGTCGGGATGGGTTGGCCGAAGTTCTCCAGGTAGCCGAGGTACTTGTTGATGTCGGCGCGGGCGTCGTGCAGGGTGGCGTCGCCGATCGCGGCCAGGACGGTGGCGGCGATGTCCTCCAGGCGCAGGCCGAGCTGGGCGACCTGCTGCTGCACGAGGGTGATCTGCGCGGTGTTGCCGGCTATCGCCGCGTTCAACTTGTCGAACTGGGCCATCATGTTCGCGTACACCGTGTTGATCTGGGCCTCGACCCGCGCGAAGCTGGCGCGCATCTCGTCGCCGAGGGCCCGCACCTCGTCGCGCAACGCTTTGACCTGGGCGAGGATCTGCGCGTCAAGCGACGGGGCGCTGCTGCCGAAGAGCCCGACGACCGACATCACCGCACCGAAGATGTTCCCGGTCATCGCCAGCGTCGCGGTGCTGAAGATCGAGCCCGCCAGGCCGCGGCCGGTGATCGCCGCCGCGTACTTGGAGATCGCGCTGATCGTGGTGAGCACCGCCTCGCCGATCACCTTGGACTTCTTGCCGGCGTCGGGGTCGGCGAACCCGATGAGGGTGGAGACCATGCCCACCCCGGCCTTGACGTCGGAGATCGTCTGCTGCCGGTCCTTGTCCCGGTCCTCCGCGGCCTTCTTCGCCGCTGCCGTGCACGCGGCGCTCGGCGGCCCTTCGGGCGGGCACTTCTGGTTGTTCTCGCCGATTTCGAGACGGATCTCCAGGCTGAGGCCGAGCAGTTGCGCGTGCAGGGCGGCCAACTGCTGCTTGGCCGCCGCGACGAACGCCCCGGAGTCGCCCTGCAACGCCAGGATCGCGGCGAGGTCCACGTGGGACAGCCCGGGATCCTGGCTGAGGTCCTGGTAACTGCTGGTGATGTCGACAGCGAACGGTCCGCCCAGGACGGCGTTCCAGGCGGTGGCGACAGGTGCGCTGGCTGCGGCCGCCTGTCGGATCGCGGACCAGACCGTGGCGAGAGCGTCGTCACGACCGCGCAGCCACTGGGCGGTCCGCAGCGCGCCGGACGCGAGTTCCTCACGGGTGTCCCACGCCTCGACCGTCTTCCCGATGACGGCCCCGACCAGGCCGGTGATCTCCGGCGAGGTCCGGGTGTCGCCGCCGGGCGCACCGAGCAGGATGTCGACGGACCTGAGCAGCAGGTCCTGCTCGGGCAGGAGCCGGTCGAACGCGGTCAGCGAGCTGTCGAGCAGCTGCTTGCGGGTGGTGAGCTGGGTCTGTGCCTGTTCGGCAGTGGCGTTCGGGTGCAGCCGGTGCCACTGGACGAATTCGGCCGACAGCACTGCCGCCGTGATCCGATCGGCACCCTGGAGGTGGGTCTCGGCGACCTGGCCGAAGGCCCGATCGGTGAGGGCGGTCTGCGGGATGGGGACGGGGACGGGATCGGCCGACGCGGGTTCGCCGAGGAGCGCGCTCGCCACGGTGACCGCGATCATCGCCAGCACGGCGGTCCCGCGCCTGGCGCGCGTGCAACGTTTGGGTGTCATGCCGCGAACGTATTGAGCGGCCTGAAAGGGTGCTGAAACCGCGCTGATTCGCTCGGGGGCGCCGCTCAGCCGGCGTCGGGTGACGTGGTCCGGCGCTGAGATCCAACGGCGGGCACTGCCGACCGGTATTGCCGAGTCATTGGCGCACATCTATAGTTGCGCGGATCACCACAATCATGGCCGTCGTGACGCGGCCGGGTCGTCGAAGCGCTTCGACGATTCGTCGTTCAGGCCCGTCAGCCGGGTGTCGAGCCTGGTCACACGGCCTCGGCGCCCGCATGGGCGTCTGTCGTACGACATGAGGAGAACCGCATGCGGAACTGGCGCCTTCGGCGCGGAATCACCGCGCTCGCGCTTGCCCTGCTAGCCCTACCGGCCGTTCCCGGCACCGCGCTCGCCGAGCCCACCTACCCGTTCCGGGATCCCGACCTGCCCGTGAGCGCCCGGGTCGACGACCTGCTCGGCCGTCTCACCCAGGACGAGAAGATCTCCTGGCTGCACCAGTACCAGCCGGCCGTTCCCCGGCTGGGCATCGGCCTGTTCAAGACCGGCACCGAGGCGCTGCACGGGGTTGCCTGGTCCACCGACATCGACAACGGCGGTGCGGTGGTCAAGGCTCGCGGCACCGCCTTCCCCCAACCGGTGGGAATGGCGAGCACCTGGAACACCGACCTTATCCGGCAGGTCGGTTCGGCCGTCGGCGACGAGGCGCGCGGTTACCACGCGCAGAACCCCCGGGTCTGGGGGCTCAACCTCTGGGCGCCGGTGGTCAACCTGCTGCGCGACCCCCGCTGGGGTCGCAACGAGGAGGGCTACTCCGAGGATCCGCTGCTCACCGGTGCGATCTCCACCGCGTACGGCTCGGGAATGACCGGCGGTGACCCGGACCACCTGAAGAGCGCACCGACCCTCAAGCACTACCTGGCCTACAACAACGAGGTCCGGCGGGACGTGACCTCCTCGAACGTGCCACCTCGGGTGCTCAACGAGTACGACCGCGCCGCCTTCAAACCAGCCATCGCCGCCGACGCGGCGACCGGGATGATGGCCGCCTACAACCTGGTCAACGGACGTCCCGCGACAGTCGACCCGGACCTGGACACCGTGGTCCGCGGCTGGACCGACCAGACCCTGATGAACGTCACGGACGCCTGGGCGCCGAACAACCTGGTGAACTCGCAGAAGTACTACAGCACCCAGGCCGAGGCGAACGCGGCGATCATCAAGGCCGGGCTCAGCAGCTTCATCACCGACGACACCAACGCCCAGCCGACGGTCACCGCGATCAAGCAGGCCCTGGCCGCCGGCCTGATCACCGAGGCGGACGTCGACGCCCGGATCCGGGACATCCTGACCATCCGGTTCCGGCTGGGTGAGTTCGACCCGGGCGGCGGCCGGTACGGCGGCATCACCCCGGAGGTCATCAACAGCCCCCAACACCAGCGACTGGCCCGGCAGGCCGCCGGCGAGGCGATGGTGCTGCTGAAGAACGAGCGGCAGGCACTACCGCTGGACCCGGCCCGGACCCGCAAGGTGGCGGTGCTCGGCCCGCTGGGCGACACCCTCTACTCCGACTGGTACGGCGGGGACCTGCCGTACCAGGTGACGGCGCTGGACGGCATCCGTGAACGGTTGGGCGACTCGGCCAGTGTGAGCGGGCTCGACGGCGCGGACCGGATCGCCCTGAAGGATGTACGGACCGGCAAGTACGTCTCGGCCACCGGCACCACCGACGCCAACCCGGTTCTCGGGACCGGCGCGACCCCGGCGCTCGTCGCCCAGTTCGACGTGGTCGACTGGGGGCAGGACGTGGTGACGCTGCGCAACGCCGCCAACGGCCGCTACCTCGGTTACAACTGGGGGCCGTTCGTCACCCGCGACGAGCAGCCGAACGGTTGGTACGTCCAGCAGCAGTTCAAGCTGGAGCCGCAGCCGGACGGAACGGTGGTGCTGCGCTACGTCGGCTACGAGACCAAGGAGAGCTGGTTCGGGGCCGACACGTACGTGACGATCGGCGACGACGGCGCCCTCAAGCTCGGCGCATCGACCCCGGCCGCCGCGACCCACTTCAGTCGCGAGCTGATCAGCAGTGGCATCCAGCGGGCGGTGGCGGCGGCCAAGGCGGCCGACACCGCTGTGCTGGTGGTCGGCAGCAACCCGTTCATCAACGGGCGGGAGGCGCACGACCGGACCTCCACGGCGCTGAGCGCCGGCCAGGAGGCGCTGGTCAAGGCCGTGGTCAGGGCCAACCCGCGGACCGTGCTGGTGCTCCAGACCAGCTACCCGGTCACCATCCGGTGGGAGCAGGAGCACGTACCGGCCATCGTCTGGACCACCCACGCGGGCGCGGAGACCGGTCACGCCGTCGCCGACGTCCTGTTCGGCGACCGCAACCCGTCCGGCCGGCTCACCCAGACCTGGTACCGGTCGGACTCGCAACTGCCGCCGGACCTGCTGGAGTACGACATCATCTCGTCCCGGCAGACCTATCTGTACAGCACCGCGAAGCCGCTCTACCCGTTCGGCCACGGGCTGTCGTACACCAGGTTCCGGTACGGCCAGCTGCGTGCCGGCGCCCAGTCGGTGGCAGCCGACGGCACCATCACGGCCAGTGTCGACGTGACGAACGTCGGCAGCCGGGCCGGGACCGAGGTGGTTCAGCTCTACACCCACCAGCGCACCTCGCGGGACATCACCCCGGTCCGTCAGCTCAAGGCGTTCCAGCAGGTGAGGCTCGCGCCCGGGCAGACCCGTACGGTGACCCTGCGCCTGCCCGCCGCGGACCTGGCGCACTGGGACGTCACCCGCAGCCGGTGGGTGGTCGAGTCGTCAGTGCACGACCTGATGGTCGGGGCGTCCGCCGAGGACATCCGGGCCCGCGCCGCGGTCCGGGTCCGCGGTGAGACGATCCCGGCGCGGGACCTGTCCCGGCCCACCAGGGCGGAGAACTTCGACAGGTACGCGGGGGTCCGGCTGGTCGACGAGACGAAACCCAGCGGTACGGCGGTCGGTGCCACCGCCGCCGGTCAGTGGATCTCGTTCGACGGTTCCGCGCTGCGCGCCGACGCACGCACCTTCACCGCGAAGGCCGCCAAGGCCGGTGCGGGTGCCGGCACCATCCAGATCCGGTTGGGGTCGCCCACCGGCCGGCTGCTCGGCACGGCCACCGTGCCCAGCACCGGCGACGACTACCGGTACGTCAGCACCAGCACCGAGTTGGCCCGTGCCGTCGGCACCCGCGACCTGTACCTGGTGTTCGACTCCCCGCTGCGGCTGGCGGAGTTCTCCATCAGCTGACCGGCGTTCGGGGCCGGGTCGATCGTCGGCCCGGCCCCGAACTGGTGGTCGGTCAGCTCGCCGTGCAGGTCAGCGTCGGTGTGGGCGGGGCGCAGTACCGCCGTGCCTATGGAGCTGATGCCGCAAACGAATCAGGCGAGGAAACCCGTGGCGGTGGTGTCGCGACGAACCGCGCGAGGGGACCGCGTGGCGGCGGCGTCGTGGGGGACCGCGTGGCGGTGGTGTCGCGACGAACCGCGCGAGGGGACCGCGTGGCGGCGGCGTCATGGGGGACCGCGTGGTGGCGATGTCGTAAACGATTCAGCTCCAAAGGAGCGTCGTGCCACCTGTGCCCCCTCGCCGGCGGGCCTGGAGTCACAGTGAACACTCGTGGCCGGTCAGCGCACCGCGCGCGTGCGGCCGCGTCTCGAGTCAGCGCAGTTGGTGGCACCGACATCCGGCGAGGGTCAGCTCGTCGGTGCTGATTCGTCGGACGACGCACCCGGGGCCACCCGAGCGCCCTGGCCGATCTGCCCGGTCCGGGCGCATTTAGGCATAGACGCCCCCCAATTGACGGTTGCATTGGTCAGACGTGTGACCTACGCTCCCACTAAGAATTTCGGGGCGGTTAACAAAGAGTGCGGTCGGGGCGACGAAAGTCCCCGCCGGCCTTGGTGGCGTCCCTGTTCCGTACTCGTCGCTCGATACCCACATTGGGCGCCCACACGTCGACGACCAGTGAGAGGAACAGACGTGAAGTCAGCCATACCCACCGCGCGAACGTCATTGTTGGCGGCGGCGGCGCTTGTCGCCGCCATGCTGCCGGCCGTGCTGACACACCAACTGCCGGCCTCGGCCGCAGTCCAGGCGACCTACTATGTGGCCCCCGACGGCAACGATGCCAATCCAGGCACGTTCCAGTCCCCATTCAAGACGATCCAACGGGCCCGGGACGTCGTTCGCCCGATAAGCGCGAACATGACCGGCGACATCAACGTCTATCTGCGTGGCGGCACCTATCCGGTGAGCAGCACGATCGAATTCGGGGCGAGCGACTCCGGCACCAACGGATTCCGGGTCAGCTACGGGGCCTACTCCAACGAGAAGCCGATCCTCGACGGCGGCGTCCAGGTGACCGGGTGGACCCAGCACAGCGGCAACATCTGGAAGGCGCCGCTCGACCGCGCCAACAAGCTGCGGGCGCTCTACGTCAACGACAAGCGCGCTGTCATGGCGACGAAGACGGTCAGCTCGGGCGGGTGCTTCGGGACGTACAACATCACCGCCGGCCAGGCCGCCTGGGCCTGGGAGTCGGGGTCGCAGTGCGACGGCGCCAGGTACAACCAGAACGACTTCCCCGCCATCGCGCGCAACCAGGACGACATCGAGATCGAGACGGGCACGACCTGGACCACCGCCATCGTGGGCGTCCGGCAGGTGACGACCGACGGCGGGAGCCGGGTCGCCCTGTTCCAGCAGCCGGGTGCGGCCATCGCCCAGGGGGCCTTCAACGGCAACGCCCAGGTCGGCGGCACCCACAAGCTCATGAACGCCTACGAGTTCCTGGACGCGCCCGGTGAGTTCTACTACGACAAGGGTGCGAAGACGGTCTACTACTACAAGGCCAGCGCCGAGAACATGTCGACAGCGACGGTCTACGCGCCGAACAACGTGACCACAGTGCTGCGGGTCGCCGGCACCTCGACGACCAGCCACGCCCGCAACATCACGTTCTCCGGGCTGACGATCCGGCACTCGGACTGGAACCTGTTCAACGTCGCCGGATCGTCGTTCAAGCAGGCCCAGCAGGGCAACCTCGGCGCGCAGGCGTACGCGAAGGGCAACTTCCACGTCTACCACTACCGCAACGTGGACGTCACCCCCGGCATCGTCCAGATCCAGAACGCCGACGGCCTCGTGCTGCAACGCAACCGGATCGAGCACACCGGCGCCGACGGGATCAGCATGGTCAACGACGTGCAGGGCACCCAGTTGATCGGGAACGCCACCAACGACATCGCCGGGTCGGCCATCAATGTCGGCCATCCCCAGCACGTCTACATCGGAGACGGCACGTCGACCAACCGGGAGAAGTACCTCCCGCAGGTCGAAGGGCTACCGAAGAACATCGACATCAAGAACAACTACCTGTACGACAGCGCGGTGCTGTTCAACGGGCACAGCCCGATCTCGGCGTACTTCGTCGACACCCTGACGATTCAGCGCAACCGGATCGAGAAGGCCCCGTGGTCCGGCATCACACTGGGGTGGGGCTGGTGGAACTTCGACGGATCGTCGGGCTCGATCGTGCCGAACCGACCGACCACGACCGCGCGGAACAACACCATCAGCTACAACCACATCATCGACACGGTGCAGCGACTCAGCGACACGGCACCCATTTACACGCTCGGCAGTCAGCCCGGGACCACCATCACCAACAACTATCTGCAGGGTGTTCCGTCCGGCCACAAGTACGGCCTGCACCCGGATGAGGGATCGGCGTTCATCACCTTCCGGGACAATGTCCTGAGTATCGACAAGAACGTCACCTGGATGATCAACTCGGACGACTTCGGCCGGAAGCACGACCTGAGCATCACGCAGATCTACGGGCCGATCAACAAGGTCTCGAACAAGAACCTGCCGAACAGCACGATCGGCGACATCATCGTCTCCTCGGATTATGTCTGGCCGGCCACGGCGTACGGAATCGCCGCGAATTCCGGTCTGGAGGACGCGTACCGGGACATCATTCCGGCGAGCAATTTCTCCGCGCCGAACTACGTGCTGCCGGCCAGCACCTTCGTCACCAGTGCCACCGCGTCGATCCCGATTCGCAGCACCGGCGACGCCACCAAGTCGGTCTGGCTGGCTCCGTACGGCACCACCACCTTCACCGCTGGGGCGACGATGACCAGGGCGTCCGGCACCGCGACGTCCATCGCCGTGCCGAGCACCCAGGGCGAGTACCGGCTCTACGTCGTCGACGCCCAGGGCAACCGGTCGGCCGAGTCGACGTCGATCGTCCGGCAGCAGCAGGGCGGTGGCAGCGGTACGGGCAACGGGCAGCTCGTGGGTGGCCAGTCCGGCCGCTGTGTCGAGGTGCCCAACTCCTCGACCACCAACGGCACCCAGACCCAACTCTGGGACTGCTCCACCGCCAGCAACCAGCGGTGGACCCAGACCGCCAGCAAGCAGTTGACCGTGTACGGCAACAAGTGCCTGGACGCCTCCGGGGCCGGCACGGCCAACGGCACCGCGGTCATCATCTGGGACTGCCACGGCGGTGCGAACCAGCAGTGGAACGTCAACGCCAACGGCACCATCACGAACGCCCAGTCCGGGCTCTGCCTTGACGCCAATGGCGCCGCCACCGCCAACGGCACCAAGATCATCCTCTGGTCCTGCAACGGCGGCACGAACCAGCAGTGGACGCTGCGTAGCTGACCGGCCAGACCCCGGGGGCCAGGCCGACACGGGCCTGGCCCCCGGCTCCACCGGTGGTGCCGGCATGGTATGGATCCTGTCGGTGGCGATCGTCCGGATAATGCCGGCTCCGGAGGTGCTACCGGGCCGCATGCGGGTAATGCTGGGCGATGACATCAACCTGGAAGCCCCACGAGAAGCACGGCACCCTGTCGGACAAGGACAAGCGTGAGCTGCCGGAGAGCGTCTTCGCGTTCCCCGGGAAGCGCAAGGAGCCGATGACCGACGCGGGTCATGTCCGTAACGCCATCGCCCGGTTCGACCAGGTGCAGGGCGTCACCGACGCCGACCGCGACCTGGCCTTCCAGAACATCCTCGCCGCGGCCAGGCACTACGGCGTCGACGTCGCCGAGACGAACTGGCGCCAGCTGGGCAAACTACCGCACACCCCGAATCCCGCCCACTAACCGTCATGTCGCCTTCAATGCGGCGAGGACGTCGAGGTAGTGCGGGTTCTGCATGACACCCAGCACGTTGCCGAACGGGTCGACCACCGACGCGGTGATGAACCCCCCGTCCCCGTGCGCGGTGATCGGTTGGTACTCGGTGGCGCCCATCGCCAACAGCCGCTCGACGGTCGCGTCGAGGTCGTCGACGTGCCAGTGCATCACCACACCGCCGGGCCCGCCCGCCGCGCCGGCCGGCCCGAACCTGCGGTCGATGATGCCCAGCTCGGCCTGGTAGTCCCCGATGCGGAACTCGGTGTAGGCCGGGCGTCCGTCGGGGCCCGGGCGCATGAAGTACGCCTCGACGCCGAGGAGGTCCGCGTACCACCGCGTGGCCGCTGCCACGTCGTCCGCCCAGATGTTCAGTGTGGCAAATCCGCGCAGGCTCATGTGTTGTCCTCTCGTCGATGGCGTTGGTGCCGGGACGGGGCCGATGTCGACGGTACGCGTCGTACCGGGCCAGAACCGACACCGACGGGCGGCATCTTTCGTCAGCTCACGGGTAGTCCCCGCCAATGCCCGTACGAGTGGCGGGGGACAGCGTGGAGAGCTACCCGGCAGTCGAGAACCACGGTCTGATCGGTGATCTGCAGACCGCCGCACTGATCAGCACGGACGGCACTGTCGACTGGTTCTGCGCGCCCCGCTTCGACTCGCCGAGCGTCTTCGGCGCGCTGCTGGACCGCCGCAACGGAGGCCACTTCCAGCTCTCGCCCGACGGTGTCGACTACACGAGCAAACAGCTCTACCTGCCCGGCACGCCAATCCTCATCACGCGCTTCCACACCGCCGACGGTGTCGGTGAGCTGCTGGACTTCATGCCCGTGACCGGTGCGCAGGCCACCGATGAGCACCGGTTGATCCGGTTGGTCCGGATGGTCCGGGGGACCATGCGGTTCCGCGTCCAGTGCCGCCCACGGTTCAACTACGGGCGCGATCCGTTCGAGCTGGAGGTGCACCCCGAGGGTGACCTCTTCCGGAGCCCGACGCTGACCTTCACCCTCGCCGCCTTCAAGGACGTGGAGCGGGCGTTCCACGTGGGGGACCTCCACCGCGACGCCGACGGCGTGTCCGCGCGGTTCACGCTGCAGGCTGGCGACATCGGCGGGGTTGCCCTGGAGACGGTCGGTGCCCCGCGCGCGCCCCGCGCACTCAGCACCGAGCAGGCGTGCGAACTGCTCGCCGAGACCCGCGACCACTGGCGACGGTGGGTGGGTGGTTCCCGCTACAAGGGCCGCTGGCGGGAGGTGGTCGAGCGGTCGGCGATGACCCTCAAGCTGATGACGTACGCGCCGACCGGCGCCCTGGTCGCCGCGCCCACCGCGGGGCTCCCCGAGCAGATCGGCGGGCAGCGGAACTGGGACTACCGCTACACCTGGATCCGGGACGCGTCCTTCTCCGTGCACGCGTTGCTGCGCCTGGGCTTCACCGACGAGGCGCAGAGGTATCTGCTCTGGCTCAACGCGCGTATCCGTGAGGCACGCGACGGCGCCATGCCCCTGCAGATCATGTACCGCATCGACGGCTCACCGGACCTCCCCGAGGAGGTGCTGGGCCACCTGGAGGGATACCGCGGCTCGGCGCCGGTGCGGATCGGCAACGGAGCGGCGGACCAACTCCAACTCGACATCTACGGCGAGGCGCTCGTCTCGTTGGAGCTCGCCGACCGCAACGGCCTGATCGCGCCGTACGAGGGGTGGCGCAAGACGGCCGGGTTGATGGACTGGCTCTGTGAGCACTGGAACCAACCCGAGGACGGCATCTGGGAGACCCGGTCCGGTCGGCAGGACTTCACGTACGGCCGGGTGCTGTCCTGGGTCGCGCTGGACCGGGCCATCCGCATAGCGCGGCGCCGGGGCCGCCCCGGCGACATCGCCCGCTGGTCCGCCGAGCGTGACGCCATCTACGAGCAGGTCATGACCCGTGGTTTCCACCGGGAGCGACGCGCGTTCGTGCAGCACTACGGTTCGGACATCCTGGACGCCTCGTTGCTGGCGATGCCGGGGCTGAACTTCATCTCGCCCACCGATCCGATGTGGGAGTCGACGCTGCGCGCCATGGACACCGGTCTGGTCTCCGACAGCCTGGTCTACCGCTACGACCCGAGCGCGTCGCCGGACGGTCTCGCCGGCACCGAGGGCACGTTCAACATGTGCACCTTCTGGTACGTGCAGGCGCTCGCGCTGGCCGGCCGGATCGACGACGCCCGGTTGACGTTCGAGAAGATGCTCACCTACAGCAACCCGCTGGGCCTCTACTCGGAGGAGATCGCGCCGACCGGTGAGCAGATCGGCAACTTCCCACAGGCGTTCAGCCATCTGTCGCTGATCAGCACGGCGACCCACCTCGACGAACTGCTCGACCAGCAGGGCTGAGCGGTCCCGGTCAGAACAGGGTCAGCGGCTCGACCGGGATCGGTTCGGGCAACGCGGCGAGTCCCGGTACGCGCGCCCGTACCTCGTCGTGGAACCGGCGGGCGAGCGCCGGTGCGTCGGCGTTGTCGGGGGTGTGGATGAACACCGTCGGGGCGCGCCCCTCGCGCAGCCAGGTGACGGTCACGTCGATCCAGCGCTGCCACCCCTCGACGGTGCGCGTCGGGTCGTCGCGACCGAGGTAGCGCACGATCGGCCGGTCGGTGAGCGCGAGCGATCGCAGCGGCACGCGCGGCTTCCTGGTCCAGGCGTCCCGTTCCGCGTCGCTGGTTGGTGGGCTGGCGAAGAAGGCGGTGGTGTCGAAGGGGATCCATTCGGCGTTGGCGGCGGCGAGGGTCGCCCCGAGCAGTCGGGCTGGGTGGGCGTCGGTGAAGAACGCGGGATGGCGGACCTCCACCGCGTACCGGTGGGACTGCGGAAGCTGTTGCAGGAAACGGCCCAGGGCCGGAACGTCGCCGGGCGCGAACGAGCCGGGTAGCTGGATCCAGAGGGCGTGGGCGCGCGGGCCGAGCGGTTCGATCGCGTCCAGGAAGGCGCGCAGCGGTTCGCCGACGTCGGTGAGCCGCCGTTCGTGCGTGATGACCTTGGGGAGCTTCAGGACGAACCGGAAGTCGGGGCTCGTCTGGGCAGCCCACGAGGCGACGGTGTCCCGGGCCGGGGTCGCGTAGAACGTGGTGTTGCCCTCCACCGCGTCGCACCAGCTGGCGTAGTGGCGCAGGCGCTCGGTGGGCGGCAGCCGGTGGCCCGGCCACGACCGGTGACTCCACATCGCGCACCCCACGTGCAGACGCATGACCCGCCCTTCCCGCCGGTGACCGCGTTCGACCGGAGCCCACGGTATCTGGGCCGGCGCCGGGGCCCCGGTGTGGCGGGTAGGGTCCGACGCCATGCGCGTGCTGTTCGCCAGTCTTGCGTCAGTCGGTCACACGTATCCGTTGATCCCGTTGGCGATCGCCGCCCGGGACGCCGGGCACGAGGTCCACTTCGCCGCCGGTACGGAGGTGCACGCGCCACTGGCCGCGCTCGGCCTGCGGCCGTTCCGCCCCGGCGACGCCTTCTACGAGGTGTACGCCGAGGATCTCGCACCGGAGTTGGCGCGCCTGCGCCCCGACCTGGTGGTGCACGAGTGGGGGTTGCCGGGGGCGGCGGTGGCGGCCCACCGGGCCGGCACCCCGGGTCTGTGGCACGGGTTCGGCCGGATGTTTCCCGAGGGCATCGGTCTGGAGCTGCCCACCAGGAATGCCGAGGTCGTCGGTCGGCCGCACCTGGACATCTGGCCGCCGTCGCTTCAGGACAGGGGCTTCCTCGCCACCGAACGCCGGATCGAGCTGCGGCCGGTCGCCTTCTCGACACCGGCTCCGCTGCCCGGGCGGGTGACCCTCCGGACCTCCCGCCCGTTGATCTACCTGACCCTCGGTACCGCGTTCGGCACGCCGGAGCTGCTGCGCACTGCCGTCGCCGGTCTGGCGGCGCTGGACGCGCAGGTGGTGGTCGCGGCCGGCCGGGTGCCGGTGGAACAGCTGGGTGAGATCCCCGACCAGGTCAGCGTCCACCGGTGGGTGTCGCAGGCGGAGTTGCTGCCGCTGGCCGACGTGGTGGTGCACCACGGCGGCAGTGGCACCACCCTCGGCGCGCTCGCGGCGGGCGTACCCCAGGTGTTGTTGCCGCAGGGCGCGGACCAGTTCGCCAACGCGGAGGTGCTCGCCGCCGCCGGGCTCGGTCTTCGGCTCCTCCCCGGGGAGGTGGACGCGGCTGCGGTCGCCGAGCAGGTCCACCGGCTGCTGCCACGGCACGGCACCGCCGCGCAGCGCGACGCGGCCCGCGTGGTCGCCGAGGAGATCGCCGCCATGCCCTCGCCAGCGGCCGTTGCCCAGCTACTGCCGGAGTACGCCGCCTGAGCAGAAGCGATCGTCAACTCATGGTTGACGCGTGCGGTGCGTCAACCTATGGTTGACGCATGACAGATCCTCTCCAGATCGGTAACCACGTCAAGCTCGACGACCTGATCCAGGCGATCAAGACGGCGCACAGCGACGCGCTCGACCAGCTCACCGACGCGGTCATTGCCGCCGACCACCTCGGTGAGGTCGCCGATCACCTGATCGGGCACTTCGTCGACCAGGCCCGGCGCTCGGGCGCCTCCTGGACCGACATCGGACGCAGCATGGGGGTCACCAAGCAGGCTGCCCAGAAGCGCTTCGTGCCGAAGGCGACCGACGCCGCCGCGCTCGACCCCAACGCCGGCTTCGGCCGGTTCACCCCGCGCGCCCGCAACGTGGTGATGGCATCCCAGGAGGAGGCCCGCGCCAGCGGGAACGCCGAGATCGGCCCGGAGCACCTGGTGCTGGGCCTGCTGGCCGAGCCGGAGGGGTTGGCCGCCCGGGTGATGGCCGCTCGCGGCGCCACCCCCGAGGCGGTACGGGAGACGGTCACTGCAGTCCTCCCGCCCCGGGCCGACCAGGTGCCGGACCTCATCCCGTACGACGCGCGGGGGAAGAAGGCGTTGGAGCTGACCTTCCGGGAGGCGTTGCGCCTCGGGCACAACTACATCGGCACCGAGCACATCCTGCTCGCCCTGCTCGAGCAGGAGGACGGCGACGGCGTGCTCAGCACGCTCGGCCTGGAGAAGGCGGCGGTCGAGTCCGCCCTGGCCGCCGCCCTCGCCGCCATCGTCGGAAAGAAGTGAGAACCCGGGGTCAGGGCAGCTCGGGGAAGCCGTAACGCATGGCGTGTTCCGGATCGGTCGGGTCGATCTGGCGCACGCCCGCGTCGGCGAGGCGCTTGTTGACCTCGTCGAGCTGCTCGCGCACCAGTCGGGCCTCCTCCTCGGTGACCCGGCCCCGGTGCGGCTTTCCGGCGTGCTCCAGCGTGCCGTAGTCGATCTTCTCGGCGCTCTTGCGGGCCTTGGGAGGACGGACCCGCTCGGCCGTCTTCAGCAGCTGTGCCATCGGCACGTCGGTGGCCATCGCGTCGAACTCGCTGGCCGTCAGCACCACCCGGCGAGGCTCACCGCCGCCGTGCCGGTCGTGGATCTCGACCACCGCCACGTCCAGCGCGGCGTCGTCGATGTTCTCCACCTCGCCCGGGGTGGCGTCCAACTGCACGGGCCCGGCGACCAGGTCCGGGTGCTCCAGCACGACGACGCGGACCACCTCGTCGTCCTGCTGCAGAACCGTGCCGGTGAAGTCGGAGACGTGGATCGTCTTCTTGCCCATGCGCGGAGCTTCTCCTGTCGTAGGCCGGGATGAGGGACCACAAGAAATTACCCGACAGGTGTGCGAAAGCCGCCGCTGGACCTCCCCCGGTGTGTCGCCCCCCGTGCTCCCCGGCGCGCGCCGTGACGGCCGGCGTCAGTGGGTGTTCAGGCGGTGCCGACTGGAGCTGCCGGCGGGCAGCTTGTTCAGCCCGGCCCACGACAGGTCGCCGCTGCCGATCGTCCGGGGGTTGCGGTAGCGCGGCTGGGGCGGATTGCCGCCGACGGCCTCCGCCGCCCGCCAGAGTCGCTCAGGGTCCTGCTCGTAGTGGTCGTTCGGCTGAATCGGCATGCGTTCACCGTCCCAAAGAAAGGTGTCCAGATATGGAAATACATATGACGGTCGATCTGTGCCACTGGTTCCCGTACCCCTTGCCCACTCGGCTCTGACGTATCCTGCGCCCGGCCCTGCCGTCCGGCGTACGGTGATCCACGACGGGTCGGGTGACCGGGGAGGTGCGCATGCTCGACCGGCGACTTCACCTGCACCTGGCCAGCTGGCTCGGCCAGTGGCCGGCCGGGCCGGGGTTGCACGTGGTCGCCTCGCAGCGACGGGCCAAACCGGCCTGGGACGGCCGACTGCGCCCCGCGCTCGCCGTGGACACCGGGCGCAGCACCGTGCTCTCCGTGGCACCGGACCGCGTGGCCGCGATCCGCGCGCTGGCCCGCCGTACGCCGAACCGCCTGCTCGCCGCGCTGCCGGAGGCCGTCGGCCGGCCCGAATTCTGCGTACACGACGGCCCCTTCCGGTGGAGCGTGGCCCCCGCGCCGCTGCCCGATGTGGGGGAGTGGACCGAACCGACAGCTGCCGGGCTGCCGCCCTGGCTCCGGCTCTTCGACCGGCCGGTGCTCGTGGTTCGTGCCCCGGACGGCGCCTACCTGGCCGGTGCCGGGATCAAACGACACGACGCGTACGGGCACGAGTTGGCAGTTGGCACCGTGCCGGCAGCCCAGGGGCGCGGCCTCGCCCGTCGTCTGGTGGCCCAGGCGGCACGGCGGGTGCTCGACGAGGGTGCGGTGCCCACCTACCTGCACGAGCGGGACAATCATGCCTCGGCCCGGGTGGCCGAAGCGGCCGGGTTCCCGGACCGGGGCTGGCGCGCGTACGGGGTCTACCCGCGCTGAGCCGGCATTGGGCGCGGACCGTGGATCCCGGGCCGGATCCACGGTCCGCAACCTCCCCCCAGGCCCCGGTTCCGGGTGTAACGGCCGCCGCAGTGGGCGAGCCGCTACGTGTCGATCACGCTACGTATCTAACCCGCTCGGGGCAAGGCTGAAGCTGTCGGTTCGGAGTGTCGAAAAGTGGACTTGACCTGCGGCTGGTCCGGAGGTCGGACCAAATTGCTCAGTGACGTAGCGTGCAGGTCAACCGGCCAGGCCGAGCGCCTCGGCGGCGGCGCGACCGTTGGCGTGACTCGCTCCGTAGGTGGTGACGAAGGCGCGGACGCCCGCTGGCCGCCACTGCGCCGGCCAGCCCATCTCCACCACTGTCACCGGGTGCTGGGCGGCCAGGTCGGCGATCAGCTCCGGGCCGCCGGGCAGCCGGTGCAGGTGTCGCCCGACCAGCACGATGGGACGGTCGCCGGCCAACCCGCGCAGCGTGGCCGGGTCGGTCTCGGTGGCGATCACCCGGATCTCCGGCACCCCGTCCAGGTGTGGACCGAGGCCCCACGGCACCCGACCCTCGGCAATCGTCGACTCGGTGTGCAGTTGCACGACCAGTGGCTGGTCCAGGCCGGTGAGCAGGCCGTCCACCCGGACCGCCCGGCGCGCCGCCGCGTACCCCAGATCGGCGTCCTCGATCGCCGGCGACCCGCTGGCGGCCCCGGTCCAGGCGGCGAGATCGGCGGCGCGACCGGCGGCCTCCTCGACCCGCGCCCTCGCGAGCCGGCCGTCGGCGAGCGCGTCGACGATCTCGGCGGCCACCCGTTCGACCAGCTCGGCGTCGACCCGCGCGCCGATGCAGAGCAGGTCGGCGCCCGCGCTCAGCGCCCGGACCGCGGCCGGCCCGACGCCGCCGGCGGCCACCGCGGCCCCCTTCATCTCCAGCGCGTCGGTGATGACGGTGCCGGTGAAGCCGTACTCGGTGCGCAGCAGGTCGACCAGGACGGCGCGGCTGAAGGTGGCCGGGTCGGCGCCGGTGAGCGCCGGCACCCGGATGTGCGCGGTCATCACGGCGCGCGCGCCGGCGGCGACGACGGCCGCGAACGGCGGTAGGTCCCGCTGGCGGAGCAGGCTCAGCGCCGCGTCCACGGTGGGCAGCTCGTGGTGGGAGTCCTTGACGGTGGCGCCGTGCCCGGGGAAGTGTTTGGCGCAGGCGGCCACGCCGGCGGCCTGCAACCCGGTCACGGCGGCGGCCGAGTGGGCGGCCACCCGCACCGGATCCGCGCCGAAGGACCGGGTGCCGATGACCGGGTTGTCGTCGGCGGTGTTGACGTCGACGGTGGGGGCGAGGTTGACGGTGATGCCGAGCGCGGCCAGTTCGGCGCCGATCGACTGGTAGACCCGCCGGGTGAGGGCCACGTCGCCGATCGCACCGAGGGCGGCGTTGCCGGGGTACGGGCTGCCGGTGGCGTGCGCCAGCCGGGTCACGTCACCGCCCTCCTCGTCGATGGCGATCAGCGCGTCCGGCCGACCGGCGCGCAGCGCGGCGGTGCTCGCCGCCACCTGGGCGGGGTCGTGCACGTTGGTGCCGAACAGGGTGTGCCCGGCCAGGCCGTCGGCCAGCAGGTCGACCGCCCAGTCCGGCGGGACCGGTCCCGGGTACGCGGCGAGGAGCGTGCCCAGCGCCAGCCGGCGCAGTCCTGGATCCAACCCCACGTGATCTTCCCCCTTCGGTGTCCCGCGGGTACGAAACGTCGTACCGGTGGTGGTCCTGGCCCTGCCGACTTGGCCGAGCGTCCCACCGCCGGGTGGCCGTTACGCTACGGCTACCCGTTCGCAGGTCGGTTTACAGTTAGCAAAGTTTACTAAAACTAGAGGACGTGTCATGAGTGCGACCCGGCTGCCCGGCACCCCCCGCCTGTTGCGGGCGCTCAACGACCGTGCCGCACTGGAGCTGCTCCTTGAGCGCGGCCCGCTGACCAGGGCCCGACTCGGCGAGCTGACCGGGCTGTCGAAGGTCACCGCCTCGCAGCTGGTCGAGCGGCTGGAGGAGCGCGGCCTCGTCGCGCGGGTCGGCGAGCAGGCCGGCGGGCGCGGGCCGAACGCCCAGCTCTACGCGGTCCGCCCGGGCAGCGCGCACGTGGTCGGCGTGGACGTCGGGCCGGACCGGGTGGTGGCCGCGTGCGCCGACATCACCGGTGCCGTCATCGGCCGGGTGGAACAGTCGACCCGGGACACCGACGACCCGGTGGGCGTGGTGCACAACGCCGTCGTGCAGGCGGCGAGCAGCGCCCAGGCGCAGCTGAGCAGCGTACGACGCATCGTGCTCGGCACGCCGGGCCTGGTCGACCCCGGCACCGGCGACATCACCTTCGCCTTCAACCTGCCCCGCTGGCACAGCGGCCTGCTCGCCGCGCTGCGGGACGACCTGCACACGCCGGTGGTCTTCGAGAACGACGTCAACCTGGCCGCGGTGGCCGAGGCGCAGTCCGGCGCCGCCCGGGGGCTGGCGGACTTCGTGCTGGTCTGGGTGGGTGCCGGCGTCGGCCTGGCGATCATGCTGGGCGGGCGGTTGCACCACGGCAGCAGCGGTGCGGCCGGCGAGATCGGCTACCTGCCGGTGCCCGGCGCGCCCATCCCGCGTGATGTCTCCCGGCGCGCCAAGCCGGCCTTCCAGCAGCTGGTCGGCGCGGACTCGGTGCGCGCGGTTGCCGCTGAACACGGCTACCCGGACGCCGACGCCGCCGAGGCGGTCCGCGCGGCCGTCGCGGCCGGCACCGACGGCGGCCCGATGCTCGACGAGCTGGCCCGCCGGCTCGCGCTCGGCGTGGCCAGCACCTGCGTGGTGCTGGACCCACCGCTCGTCGTGCTCGCCGGCGAGGTGGGCCAGGCCGGTGGGGCGGCCCTCGCCGACCGGGTGCAGCAGGAGGTCGCGGCGATCACCCTGGTCCAGCCGCGGGTGGTGCCGACCGGGCTGACCGAGGAGCCGATCCTCCAGGGCGCGCTGCGCACCGCCCTGGACGCGGTGCGCGACGAGGTGTTCGGCTCCACCGTCGGCTGAGCCCGCTGCGGCGGTCATGTGAAGGAATACTTCACCGCGGCTCGGTGAGTCGCAAGCCCTTGCCGCCTACCGGCCCGCCCCGGTGCGACGGGCCGCCCATCACGGGACGGGCGGCCCGGTGCGGCGTCAGATCAGGTCGCGGCGACGGAACACGGCGAACGCCAGCACGGTCAGCCCGCCGGTCAACGCGACCAGCACCAGCAGCGCCGGGCCCCAGGTCAGGGTGTAGAGGCCCGAGCAGTAGCCGGTGCCGGCGGTGGCGGCACAGAGCTGCGGGTCGAAGAACCGTGACTCGCCGCTGAGCCACGCCCCGATGTAGCTGGAGAGCATCAGTCGGTCCGGCCGCCGGGCGTCGATGATCTGCAGCACCAGACGGCCGCCCAACTCCCACACCACCGCGTACGCCGCCACCGCACCCAGCGCCGCCGACGTGTGCCGGCCCAGCGTGGCGATCGCGAAGCCCAGCGCGGAGGCCAGCAACACCAGCACCATGCCCCGGCCGTGCAGCGCACCGAGCGAACGCCAGAAGTCACCGTCCAGCCGGCCCGGCAACCCGGCGCTCTGCCCGATCACCCAGAACGTGGCGAGGTAGGCCGCCGACGCCAGCAGGGACAGGGCCAGCACCGCGCCCAGCAGGGTGCCCAACTTGGCCGCGAGCACCGTCAACCGACGCGGTCTCCAGAGCAGGAGATTCACCACACCGCCCGAGTTCAGATCCGCGCCGATGTAGGAGGCGCCGACCAGGAACCCGAACAGCACCAGGAACGCGATCAGGAAATAGAGCAGCGACTCGGCCTGCTCGGCGAAGCTGAACACCCCCGGCAGGAAGTCGGCGGCGATCGGCAGCCGTTCCTGGCGAACCGGGTCGAGATCCGCGCAGTCGGCGAAGTACTCGCTCGTGTCGGTCGGCGACCTTTCCTGCTGGCGGGCCAGGCACTCCTGGTGCGTGGTCTCCATGCTCCGACGCGCGTCGACGGCCTGTTGCCGCGCCGAGTTCAGTTCACTGGCGGTCGGCTTGTGCGAGCCAGCCAGCGTGGTCGCCGCCGTGACGGCGAACGCGAAGACCAACAGGACGACCATGAGCTGCACGAAGCGGCGCGCGGACAGCCGCTCCAACTCGGCACGAACCAGGTTCACGCGTCCACTCCCCGATCGAGGTCGATAACAGCGCCGTCGCGCGGCGGCGACGAGTCGTCGACCTGCCGCGGCACCGACGGATGCCCGAACGCGCCCGTCAGCTCCAGGAAGACGCTCTCCAGATCCGGCCGCAGCGGCGTCAGTTCGCCCACCCACAGCCCCTGCTCGCCGAGTGCCCGGCTGACCACCGTCGGGTCACCGACCCCGCTCACCACCAGCGCCTCGCCGTCGACGACCGCCGTCAGGCCGGCCGCGTGCAGCAGCTCGACGGCCCGCTCCGGCTCGGCCACCCGCACCAGGTACTCATGCCGGTCGTGACCCGCCAGCACCTCGTCCACCCGGCCGGCCGCCACCCGGCGTCCCCGCGAAATGATCGTGACGTGGTCGCAGATCAGCTGGATCTCGCCCAGGATGTGACTGGACACCAGCACTGTCACACCGTTGGCCGCCAGCGACCGCATCAGGTCCCGCATCTCCCGGATGCCCGCCGGGTCCAGCCCGTTCGCCGGCTCGTCCAGGATGAGCAACCGCGGGTCCTTCAACAGTGCGGACGCCACCGCCAGGCGCTGCTTCATGCCCAGCGAGTAGCTCTTCACCCGATCATCGCCCCGGTCGTGCAGACCCACCAGATCCAGCACCTGGTCCACCCGCGAGACCGGCACCCCGCCGGCCCGGGCCAACAGCCGCAGCGTGCGGTGACCGGTGAAGTTGCCGAAGAACTGCGGGCTCTCCACGATGGCCCCGACCTGGCCCGCCACCCGGGGCAGCAGCTCCGGCGACGGTTCACCCAACACGGTCATCCGCCCGCTGTCGGCGCGTACCAGCCCGAGCAGGGCGCGCAGGGTGGTGGTCTTGCCCGAGCCGTTGGGGCCCAGGAACCCGTGCACCTGGCCCGCCTCCACCAGCAGGTCGAAGCCGTCCACCGCCACCCGTCGGCCGTTGCGCAGGCTGTGGAAGGTCTTGCGCAGACCCTCGATCTCGATGACCGCGCTCATCCGCGTGGCTCCCAACGTCGACGGGGCATGGGCCGTCCTTCAGACTGGGTGATCAACGACACGGTGCCTCACCCTATGGCCGAGGCGCCGCCCATGGGGGGCACTCCGGCGCTGCGTGGTTGGATGGTGTGGTGACTGGTGACCTGATCCCCGGCGCTGCCGGTGCCGCGCCTGCCGCCGCTCTCGTGGACCCGGATCTGGTGGTCAGCCTCGACGGCGTCGGCGTACGCCGCTCTGGCACCGCCCTCCTGCAGGACCTGAGCTGGCGTGTCGAACTGGACGAGCGGTGGGTGGTGCTCGGCTCCAACGGCGCGGGTAAGACCACTCTGCTCAACCTCGCCGCCGGCCGGCTGCACCCCACCACGGGTGTCGCGCACGTGCTCGGCGAGCGGATCGGCCGCACCGACGTCAACGAGCTGCGTACCCGGATCGGGCTCACCACCGCCGCGGTCGCCGAGCGACTGCCCGCCGACGAGCGGGTCAGCGACGTGGTGGTGACCGCCGCCTGGTCGGTGGTCGGCCGCTGGCGGGAGAACTACGACCGCGGCGACGAGGCGCGGGCGCGGTCACTGCTGAGTCAACTCGGCGTCGGCGGCCTCGCCGAACGCCGCTACGGCACCCTCTCCGAGGGCGAGCGCAAGCGGGTGCAGATCGCCCGGGCCCTGATGACCGACCCGGAGCTGCTGCTGCTCGACGAGCCCGCCGCCGGGCTCGACCTGGGCGGTCGGGAAGACCTGGTCGCGCGGCTGGCCGAGCTGGCGTACGACCCGGACGCCCCGGCGATGGTGCTGGTCACCCATCATGTCGAGGAGATCCCGCCCGGGTTCACCCACGCGCTGCTGCTGCGCGAGGGCGGGGTGGTCGCCCAGGGCCTGCTCGCCGACACGCTGACCGGTGACAACCTGTCCAAGACCTTCGGGCTGCCGCTGGTGGTCGAGCGGTCCGGCGACCGCTTCACGGCCCGCGCCGCCTGAGCGCCGGACCGGCGGAGACGATCGTGCCGCAGACCCGGGTCGCCGTGGTGGGCAGCGCCAACATGGACCTGGTCGCGATGGCACCCGCGCTGCCGCGACCGGGCGAGACCATGCTCGGCACCGACTTCGTGATGGTGCCCGGCGGCAAGGGTGCCAACCAGGCGGTGGCCGCGGTCCGGGCCGGCGCCTCCTGTGCCTTCCTCGGCGCGATCGGCTCGGACGCCTTCGGTGTCACCCTCAAGGCCCGCATCACCGCTGCCGGCGTGGACACCAGTCAGCTGCGCGTGGTCTACGGCGCCTCCGGGGTGGCGCTGGTGTTGGTCAACGCCCAGGGGGAGAACGCCATCGTGGTCACCCCGGGCGCCAACGACGCCCTGCTCGGTCTCACCGAGGAGGAGCTGGCCACGGTGCGCGCGGCGGACGTCCTCGTCGCCCAACTGGAGATCCCGGTGCAGACCGTGACCGCCGCCGCGGTGGCCGCCCGCGACGCCGGCACCACTGTCATCCTGAACGCCGCCCCCGCGCGGGACCTCCCGCCCGAGCTGCTCGCCGCGGTGGACCTGCTGGTCGTCAACGAGGGCGAGGCGCAGGCGCTCGCCGGTCGTGGCCGGGAGGAGCCCCGGGCGCTGCTCGACCTGACCCCCCGGGCCGTGCTCACTCTCGGCGGTGCGGGCGCCTGGTACGTCGACCGGGACGGCACCGAGGTGCACGTGCCGGCGGTACCCGTCGACGTGATCGACTCCACCGCCGCCGGTGACGCGTTCACCGCCGCGCTGGCCGTCGGCTGGGGCGAGGGGCGGGACGTGGTCGACGCGGTGCGCTGGGCATCGGCGGCCGGCGCCGCGTGCGTCCGCAAGCTCGGCGCGTCGGTGGCGCTACCGCAACGCGCCGAGATCGACGAGCTGTACGCGTCGACCTGACCGCGTCGCTCGCCCGCTGCGCCGGCCTGGCCGCGTCGGCGCGTCAGGCCCACTGGCCCGCGCCGGTGCGGAAGGCCCGACGGTACGCCGTCGGTGAGGTCAGCATGGACCGACCGAAGTGGTGGGCTCAGCCGGCGGGCTCGTCGGCGAGCTTCTCGCCGCGTCGGCGCAGCATGCCCAGCCCGGGGATGCCGGCCACGGCGAGCTTCAGGTCGCGGGTGACATCGAGCAGGTCGTGCAGGTCGGGCCCGACCCGGTCCAGGGTGGCCAGTATCGGCAGGATGTCGGCCGTCAGGTGCTCCTTGAGCTTGGGCAGCTCGTCGATCAGATGGATCGCCGCGGTGATCTCCTCGTGACTGAGCTGCTCGACGAAGCGCTCGGTCATCGGTGCGGCCCGGCGCAACGCCGGCTCGTACGCCGCCATCAGCTCGGCCGCCGTGGCGGCGGCCTCCGCCGCGGTGCCCACGGTGACGGCGGCCCGGCCGGCCACCCCGTCGGCCCTGGCGACCACGGTGGCGGCGGTCCGGGAGAGCCGGTCGGCGTCGGCGACCACGTCTGCGGCGGCGGTGGCCACGGTGGTGGCGGTGTCGATGGCGGTGGTCGCGGCGGCGCTGATGACGGCCACCTCACGGACCGCCGCCTCGGCGTCGGTGAGCACCTGGTCGGTCCGGTCCAGGGTCATCTCGATGCGGTCGACCACGCCGTTGATCCGGGCCAGCAGAGCTTCCACCCCGTCCAGCACCGCGAACGCACGGGTGGGCACGGCGGCGAACGAGGCGGCCGAGCCGAGTGCCTGGTCGAGAGCGGAGCGGGTCAGGCCGACCACGGCGGACGGGGTGGGGAGGGGAATCGCCATGGGATCAAGTGTGCGTCGGCCGCACCACAACCGCCCGACGAGCCTGGCCGGCGGCGGGTGGTCGTCAATGGTCGCCCTGCTGTTCGACGGCACGCTGCACGGCTCGGTAGATCTGCCCGAACCGTAGTGCGTCCGGGGTGCGCACCAGCAGGTCCTCCCGGCCGTGGTGCTGCACCCACAGTTCGTGCACGTGGCTGCCGCGCTCGTAGGAGCGGTCCAGCCAGCCCAACGGGATCTCCAGGAACGGCAGCAACGCCAGCGCCCCCACCGCGCAGGCGGCGAGGATGATCAGCGCGAGCTGCCAGTTGCCCCGGTCCTGTGCCGACCAGGCCAGTGACAGCACGCAGACCACGGCGACCAGCGGCGGCAGCGAGAGCAGCAGGACCAGAACACCGCGACCCAGCACCCGGCCGCGTACGGCCAGGGTTTTCTGCCCCCGGGCGTGCCAGACGAACGTCACGTCGGACAGGGCGATCACGTGACCGCCGGCCCGGATCGACTCGGAGGTCACCTGCACCGCGTCGTCCCGGTAATAGAGGGTCATCACTAAGCCTAACCACCGACGGGCAACCCTCGCCTCGTCCGTCCCATCCTGAGCGCGCCGGGAACGCGGGGTGGTGCGGTCGTCCTTTGGAGCTGAATCGCCTACGACATCAGGGCGGTGTCCCGCCCCCGAGAACCCCGGTCGAAGCGGCGTCCCCCGCCTGATTCGTTTACGACATCAACTCCAAAGGCTCCCGCAGCGGCACCATCCCGCGCTGACCCCGCCGGGTCGGTGACGGATCGACCATGCGCCCGCTGACGGTCGGCCAGCGCGCTCCCCGAAGTGGTCGGCGCGAAGGCGGGCCCTGCTCGATCAGGCGGTGTCGGAGATCGGGCCCTCCTAGCGGCGGATGCCGGGGCGGGCCGGTTGGCTGTGCTCGACCGCGCGCTGCACCGCCCGGTAGATCTGCCCGAAGCGCAGCGCGTCACCGGTGCGCAGCAGCCGCACCGGCTGACCTCGCCAGCGGGCCCAGATCTCCAGTTGCCGGCTGCCCCGGGCGTAGGAGCGGTCCAGGTGTTCGAAGAGGAAGTCGGCGACCGGCCCCACCGCCAACCCGACCAGCACCGACGCGCCGACGATCGCGATCGTCACTGTGGGTGAGCGGTGCAACCAGACGGCCACGCCGATGCCGAGCACCGCCGCGACCAGTGGGCCGGCGAGAGCGGCGCCGATGGCACCCCGCCCCACCAGCACGCGCCAGGAGCGGGTGCCACGGCGATGCCAGATCATGGTGATGTCGGCCAGCGCGTAACTGCGACCGTCGACGCGGACGCCGGTGGAGGTGACCTGCACCGATCTGTCGTCGTAGTACGTGACCATCGTTGAACTCCCGCCCACGGGGCTGACACCACACTACTTACCCAAACGACCCGGGTCGTAAGGTTGGCACGCGACTTCGACGAGGAAGTGAGGGCAGCGTGGGCGAGTTCGTTCGGCTGGAGACCACTGACGGCATCGGCACGATCCGGCTGGAGCGGCCGCCGATGAACGCGCTCAACACGCAGGTGCAGGAGGAGTTGCGCGCCGCCGCCACGGCCGCCACCGCCGACCCCGAGGTCCGCGCCGTCATCGTGTACGGCGGGGAGAAGGTCTTCGCCGCCGGCGCGGACATCAAGCAGATGGCCGAGATGTCCTACGTGGACATGGCCGAGCGGGCCGCGAACCTGTCCAGCGCCCTCGGCGCGATCGCCCGGATCCCCAAGCCGGTGGTCGCCGCGATCACCGGGTACGCCCTCGGTGGCGGCTGTGAGCTGGCGTTGGCCTGTGACTGGCGGGTCGTCGCCGAGGACGCCAAGCTCGGCCAGCCGGAGATCAAGCTGGGCATCATCCCGGGGGCGGGCGGCACCCAGCGCCTGGCCCGCCTGGTCGGCCCGGCCCGCGCCAAGGACCTGATCATGTCGGGGCGGATGGTGGACGCGCAGGAGGCGCTGCGGATCGGCCTGGCCGACCGGGTCGTCCCGGCCGCCGAGGTGTACGACACGGCCGTCGCACTGATCACCCCGTACCTGACCGGGCCGGTGCAGGCGCTGCGCGCCGCGAAGCTGGCTGTCGACGGCGGCCTGGACATGGATCTGAACTCGGGCCTGGCCTGGGAGAGTCAGCTGTTCGCGGCGCTGTTCGCCACCGACGACCGGCGGGAGGGCATGGCGGCCTTCGTCGAGAAGCGCAAGCCGGACTTCACCGGCCGCTGACGATTAGTCGAGAACGGTTCACATTGCTCCTACCGGCCAGTAGCGTGGGGCCTCGGTCACCAGGGACGAAGGGGAGCGGCGAATGACGGAGCGGATCGAGGGTCACGGCGGCGAGTTGGCGCTCGCGGCACTACGCGCGCACGGCGTACGGGAGATGTTCACGCTGTCCGGTGGGCACGTCTTCCCGCTCTACGACGCCGCGTACAAGACCGATTTCCCGATCTACGACGTCCGGCACGAGCAGTCAGCGGTCTTCGCCGCCGAGGCGGTGGCCAAGCTCCAGCGCCGCCCCGGTCTCGCCGTGCTCACCGCCGGGCCCGGTGTCACCAACGGCATCTCCGGCATGACCAGCGCCTTCTTCAACGCCTCACCGGTGCTGGTGCTCGGTGGCCGCGCGCCCGCGTTCCGCTGGGGCTCCGGCAGCCTCCAGGAGATGGACCACCTGCCGCTGGTCGCGCCGGTCACCAAGCACGCCGAGACGGTGTTCAGCACCGACGACATCCCGCGCGCCGTGGGCGCGGCGCTGCACGCCGCGCTCACCCCGCACCGCGGCCCGGCCTTCCTCGACTTTCCGCTGGAGACGGTCTTCTCGGTCGCCGACGTCGAACTGCCCACCGTGACGGGTGTCGACCCGATCGCGCCGGACCCGGAGGAGGTCGGCCGCGCCGCGCTGCTCATCGCCGGGGCGCAACGGCCGGTCATCATCGCCGGCTCCGACGTGTACGCGGGGGACGCCGTCGCCGCCCTGCGCGAGGCCGCCGAGGCGTTGCAGGTGCCGGTCTTCACCAACGGCATGGGTCGCGGTTCGCTGCCGCCCGAGCACCCGCTCGCCTTCGCCAAGGCCCGCCGGGCCGCGCTCTCCGGCGCCGACGTGGTCGTGGTGGTGGGTACCCCACTGGACTTTCGGCTCAGCTTCGGTGACTTCGGTGACGCCAAGGTGGTGCACATCGTCGACGCCCCCAGCCAGCGGGCGACGCACGTGCAGCCGGCCGTCGCCCCCGCCGGCGACCTGCGCCTGATCCTCTCCGCGCTGGCCGACCACAGCGGCGACCGGGCCGACCACACCGACTGGATCGCCGACCTGCGCGTCGCCGAGGACGCCGCGAAGGCGCGCGACGCCGCCGAGATGGCCGCCGAGACCGACCCGATCCGCCCCGCCCGGATCTACGGCGAGCTGCGTCGGGTGCTGGCCCCGGACGCGATCACCATCGGCGACGGCGGTGACTTCGTGTCGTACGCGGGCCGGTACCTGGAGCCGGCCCAGCCCGGCACCTGGCTGGACCCGGGCCCGTACGGCTGCCTCGGCACCGGCATGGGTTACGCGATGGGGGCCAGGGTCAGTCACCCGGACCGGCAGATCTGCGTGCTGATGGGCGACGGCGCGGCCGGCTTCTCGCTGATGGACGTCGAGTCGTTGGTCCGCCAGAAGCTGCCGGTGGTGATCGTCGTCGGCAACAACGGCATCTGGGGGCTGGAGAAGCACCCGATGCGGGCCATGTACGGCTACGACGTGGCCGCCGACCTCCAGCCGGAGCTGCGCTACGACACGGTGGTCAGCGCGCTCGGCGGAGCGGGGGAGACGGTCGCCAAGGCAGCCGACCTGGGCCCGGCGCTCCAGCGCGCGTTCGACTCCGGAGTGCCGTACCTGGTGAACGTGCTCACCGACCCGACCGACGCGTACCCCCGGTCGTCGAACCTGGCCTGAGTCGGACCCGCCGCCGCCGCCGTCGCTCCCGCGCCGGCGGCGGCGCCGCGTTCACACCTCCGGTCGGTCACCCTCACGCGGCGGCTCGCCGTCGCGACGGCGCAGGTCGTCCTCGCGCCGGCGCAGGTCTTCCTCCCAGCGGCGGAAGAGCTCCTGGTCCTGCTGCTGGGCGCGTTCCTCGACGGAGCGCAGGAACTCCGGGTCGTCGTCGGGGGCCACCGGTCGGGGGCGTTGCCGCTGGGCGCCGCCGGTGCCGCCCGGCCAGCCCGTGCGGGCACCGGGGTTGGGCGTGCGGCCGGCGATGAACCAGGCGATCGAGCCGACCAGCGGGAAGAACAAGATGATCAGCACCCACGCGATCCGGGGCAGGGCCCGGATCTGGCCCTCCTCGGCGGAGAGACAGCTGATCAGCGCGCAGACCGCGAGGACGATCTGCACCAGGAAGAGAAGTACGCCAAGCCGGGCCATGCACCCATCATGGCTCACCGGATCCCGTCACCACAGTCCGCGCAGCACCAGCAGCACTCCCAGTAACGCGAGCACCACTGTGCCCGCCGTGACCAGGGGAAGTGTCCGGCCGCCGGTGCGGGCCGGACCGGTGCCGGTGCCGCGCGGCCAGCAGAGCACCAGCAGGGCGCCCCACACCAGCACGGTCCCGCCGGCGAGCACCGCGCCGGCCGGGTCGCCGGTCGACGCCAACCGGACGGCGAGTGCGGTCACCACCGTCACAGTGAGCAGGGTGCGCCGCCAGGCCAGCCGGGTCCGCTCCGGTTGCAGCCCCGGGTCGCGTCCGGTGCTCACCGACCGCCGACCGCCCGCATCAGGACGGCGACCACCAGCAGTAACGCGCCGCCGCCGACGGCGAGGGCCAGGATGGCGGGGAACCGGGACGCGGGCAGCTCCTCACCGAGCCGGATGGCCCGTTCGGTACGCGCCCAGTGGTCCACCGCGCGGATCGCGACCGCCGCGCCGAGCAGCAGCAACGCCACCGCGATCACCTCGCGCAGGTGGCTCATCGGCAGGGTGGGCAGGAACTGGGCGGCGGCCAACCCGCCACCGACCAGCGCCAACCCGGTGCGCAGCCAGGCGAGGAAGGTCCGTTCGTTGGCCAGTGAGAAGCGGTAGTCGGGCGTCTCACCGACCGAGCCCAGCTCGGCCGGGTCGAACCAGCGCCTGATCACCTCCCACACAGTGGGAGAATATCCGCTTCCCTGCCGGCTTAGCCTGGGTCGGTGACTGATCTCGACGTACAGACCCTGCGCGACGCCTACGACAACCAACTCCGCCCGGAGATCCCCGACCCGGTTCCGGCCGGGGTGACGGTGGAGCGGGACGGGCCGTTGGTCCGGATCATCGGGCTCGACGCCGGTGGCTTCCTCACCTACCGCGATCTGGGCGGGTTGACCGGCGACGCGTTGGACGAGCTGATCTCCCGGCAGGTGCGGCTGTTCCGTGAGCGCGGCCAGTCGGTCGAGTGGAAACTCAACGAGCACGACGAACCGGCGGACCTGCCCGACCGCCTGCGGGCCGCCGGCTTCGTGCCGGAGGACCGGGAGACCGTCGTGGTCGGTCCGGTCGCGCCGCTGGCCGCCGCGTTGCCCGTCGTTCCCGAGGGGGTACGCCTGCGTGAGGTGACCGCCCGGGAGGACCTGGAGCGGATCGCCGCCATGGAGGAGGAGGTCTGGCAGGCGGACCGCTCGCACCTGGTGTGGGGGCTGGCCAAGGAGATCGACGCCGACCCGAACTCGATCACCGTGGTGGTGGCCGAGGCGGACGAGACGGTGGTGAGCGCCGGCTGGGTGCGGTTCCCGGCGAACACCGGTTTCGCCACGCTGTGGGGTGGCTCGACACTGGCGCAGTGGCGGCGCAAGGGCATCTACCGGGCGCTGGTCAACTACCGGGCGCGGCTGGCCGAGCAGCGGGGCCGGACGCTGATGCAGGTCGACTGTTCCGAGGACAGCCGGCCGATCCTCCAGCGGCTCGGCCTCGTCCCGGTCACCACCACCACCCCGTACGTCTACACTCCGTGATCATGGAGCAGCGGTTGACGGACGAGGAGCGGCTGACCCTCAAGACCGGTGCCTTCGGCGCCGTCTTCCTGGTCTCCAACGCCGACCCCGGTGTCCTGGGGGTGATCCGGGAGAGCATCGCCGCGTCCGGCGCGCTGGCCGACGCCAGTGGCACTGTCAAGGAGGCGCTGACCACCGGCCCGTTGCCGCGACTTCCCCGCGACTCGCAGCTGGAGATCGAGTCGGTGGTTCTGCCGGCGCTGGGGCGGGCGGTGCGGATTCTGCGCGACAAGTCCCCGCAGGACGTGGACGCGTACCGCGCGCTGGTTTTGGCCGCGGCGGACCGGGTGGCCCGGGCGCACGACGGGGTGGCCCCCACCGAGGCGGCGGCCATCGACCAGATCCGGGCCGCGTTGACCGAGCCAGCCTGATCGCCGGCCGGTCGGTGAGCTGTGTCACCCTGAGTGCTGCGGGGGCGCAACCTACTGGCAGGTAACATTGCGCCGTGGGCAACTGCACAGCCGCCCTCGGTTGACCTGGCGTCGACCGACGCGCGACGCTGCGCCCCAGACCGGGCGAGCGAATCGCAACACCACACAGGAGGGTCGTCGAAGCGCGATGAACATCGTCGTACTCGTCAAGCAGGTGCCTGATTCGGGCGCGGACCGCAACCTGCGCAATGACGACAACACCGTCGACCGCGGTTCGGCGAACAACGTGATCAACGAGATGGACGAGTACGCCATCGAGGAGGCCCTCAAGATCAAGGAGGCGCACGGCGGCGAGGTCACCATCCTGACCATGGGTCCGGACCGGGCGACCGAGTCGATCCGCAAGGCGCTCTCCATGGGCCCGGACAAGGCCGTGCACGTGCTGGACGACGCCCTGCACGGCTCGTGCGCCGTCGCCACCTCGAAGGTGCTCGCCGCCGCGCTCGGTCAGCTCGGCGCCGACCTGGTCATCTGCGGCGCCGAGTCCACCGACGGTCGGGTCCAGGTCATGCCGCACATGATCGCCGAGCGGCTGGGTGTCGCGGCGCTCACCGGTGCCCGCAAGCTCACCGTCGACGGCGCGACGCTGACCGTCGAGCGGCAGACCGAGGAGGGCTACGAGGTGGTCACCGCCTCCACCCCGGCCGTGGTCTCCGTCTGGGACACCATCAACGAGCCGCGCTACCCGTCCTTCAAGGGCATCATGGCCGCCAAGAAGAAGCCGGTGCAGACGCTCTCGCTGGCCGACCTCGGGGTCGCTGCCGACGAGGTGGGCTTCGACGGCGCCACCAGCGCCGTCGTCGAGCACAGCAAGCGCCCCCCGCGCTCCGGCGGCGCGAAGATCACTGATGAGGGCGAGGGCGGCGTCAAGCTGGTCGAGTTCCTCGCCACCGAGAAGTTCGTGTGAGAGGGGGGTTCTGACATGTCTGAGGTTCTCGTCGTCGTCGAAGCCACCAAGGAATTCGGCGTCAAGAAGGTCACCCTGGAAATGCTCACCCTCGCGCGTGAGCTGGGCACCCCGAGCGCCGTGGTGCTCGGCGGCGCCGGCGCCGCCGAGGCGCTGAGCGGCAAGCTGGGCGAGTACGGCGCGGAGAAGATCTACGCCGCCGAGGGTGACGAGATCGACGGCTACCTGGTGGCCCCCAAGGCGACGGTGCTGGCCGAGCTGGTCAAGCGGGTGCAACCGGCCGCCGTTCTGCTGGCCTCCGCCCAGGAGGGCAAGGAGATCGCCGCCCGGCTCGCCGTCAAGCTCGACAACGGCATCCTGACCGACGTGGTCGGCCTGGACGCCGACGGCACCGCGACGCAGGTCGCCTTCGCCGGCTCCACCATCGTCAAGTCCAAGGTCACCAAGGGCCTGCCGCTGGTCACCGTCCGGCCGAACTCGGTCACCCCCGCCCCGGCGGCGGCCACCCCGGCGATCGAGCAGCTCAGCGTGTCGGTCACCGACACCGACAAGCTGGCCACCGTCGTCGAGCGGGTCGCCGAGCAGAAGGGCTCCCGCCCCGAGTTGACCGAGGCCGGCGTGGTCGTCTCCGGCGGCCGGGGCGTCGGCAACGCCGACAACTTCAAGCTGGTCGAGGAGCTGGCCGACCTGCTCGGTGGCGCGGTCGGCGCGTCCCGGGCGGCCGTCGACTCCGGCTTCTACCCGCACCAGTTCCAGGTGGGCCAGACCGGCAAGACCGTCTCCCCGCAGCTCTACATCGCCCTCGGCATCTCCGGCGCCATCCAGCACCGGGCCGGCATGCAGACCTCGAAGACCATCGTCGCCGTCAACAAGGACGGCGAGGCGCCGATCTTCGAGCTGGCCGACTTCGGGGTGGTGGGCGACCTGTTCAAGATCGTCCCGCAGGCCGCGGAGGAGATCCGCAAGCGCAAGTAACCCAGCGACAACAGCAGTGGCCGCCCGTGCGCACGGGCGGCCACTGCCGTGTGGGGAGCTGATCGGCGGGCCGGGGAGCTGAGCCGGCCCGCCGATCAGCCCGTCAGGGTGCCCCTCAACAGGCTGTCGCCGGAGTGGCGGGTGTTGTTGTCGTACTGCTCGGCGGAGACGTCGACCACCGAGTAGCTCTTGAGGTCGACATTCGGCGGCAGGGGAAGCAGGGCATCCGAGCCGCCTCCCAGGGTGCCGACCGAGAACATCTCCATCGTCGTCGGATTGATGAGCCAGACCTCGTAGTACCCCGGGACGCTCGGGAGATTCGCCACATGCAGATGCAGTTGGCCGTCCTGGAGAACCCGCGCGTCACCGGTGGCCGCCGGGGGCGTCGCCCCGTACGCCGCCAGCGGCGCGCTCGCCACCACCGCCTGCGGCGGGGTCGGAGCCGGGTCGTCCGGGCGCAGCACGGAGGCCGTGCCCACCACACCGACCGCCGCGGCGGCGACCGCGGTCACCGCGACCGACGCCCAACGGGACCAGCCTCGGCCCCGGCGGGGTCGATCGGCCGGAGCCAGGCGGGTGACAGTGGCGGCGCTCGGCTCGGCCGTCGTGCCGTTCGGCTGCTCGGGCAGCACGTGCTGGCGCCGGGAGTCGGTGAGCGACGGCAGTGCCTCCGCCGCCCTCACCTCCGCAACGATGCCCTGCCAGATGTGCTCCGGCGGGTCGGGCAGGTCGTCGAGACCCTGCGTCTCCGCGCCGAGGCCGGCCACCTGCTGAAGCGTCTCCATCTCCCGCCGGCAGTGCGCGCAGCTGCCGAGGTGGGTGCTCTCGCCGTTGTCCGCCTCGCTCTCACCGAGCGCCAGAAAGACCAGCCGGTCGTGGTCCAGGTGCTGCACCGTCCACCTCCCATCTGCGTTTCAAGCTCGCCATACCGCGTCGGATGTGACTCTTCACGGTGCCCAACGGCACACCTGTCATCGCCGCTATCTGCTGGTGTGTCAGGTCGTCGTAGAACGCCAACTCCAGCATGCGTCGTTGGTCGTCCGGAAGTTGGGCCAGCTCGTCGGCGATGACCAGCCGGTCCACGACCCGGTCCGGGTCCGGGCCGGTCTGCGCCGGCTCGGGCAGTTGCCGGACCGTCTCCACGACCCGCGTCTCCCGGGCCGAGGCCCGCATCCGGTCGATCACCTTGCGCCGGCCGATGCCGAGCAGCCAGCCGATCAGCGACCCCTTGGCGGGATCGAAGGTGTCCCTTGCCAGCCAGGCGGCGACGAACGTCGCCTGGGTCACGTCCTCGGCGTCGGCGCGGTTGGCCAGCATGGTGGTGGCCAGGTGCAGCACGGCACGGCCATAACGGTCGTAGGCCTCGCGCAGCGCCGCTTCGTCGCCAGCACGGAACCGGAGGGCGGTGTCGTCCACCGGGGGGTCTGGATTCTCGGGGGGCGCCGTCATCAGGCCGCTCGCCTTCGATGGGGCATACCCGACTGTAGCCGCCACAGCCCCCGCCCCACTTTCCCGGTCGATGTCATCTCACCTGCTCTTCGTCCGCCGACCCGGAAGCGGATGCGGGTGACGCCGGAAAAGAAAAGTTCGTCCGGGGCGCATCCGTCCGTCGCGGAGCCGGCGTAACCCGTTCTGCAAGCCAGGCCTGACGAATCAGCAGTAATCACCAGGAGGCAGACATGCAGCTCTCGTACTTCCGTCGGGTCGCCGCGGGCGGCGCCGTCGCCGCGCTGGCCTTCGCCGGCGTCGGCGCGTTCACCGCCACCCCCGCGTACGCCGCCACGTCGAAGGTCTCCGTCGTGCACGGCATCCCGGACACCCCCGTCGACGTCTACGTCAACGGCGAGAAGACGCTCGACAACTTCAAGCCCGGCGACGTCGCCGGCCCGCTGAACCTGGAGGAGGGCGACTACGACATCGCGCTCACCAAGCCGGGCGAGCCGATCGGCAGCGCGATCCTCACTGTCGACAACGCCGCGGTGCCGGGCGGGGCGAACATCAGCATCGCCGCGCACCTCGACGCCGCCGGCCAGCCGAAGATCACCCCGTTCGTGAACGACGTCTCGAAGGTCGACGCCGGCAAGGCCCGGCTGATCGTCCGGCACACCGCCGCCGCCCCGGCGGTCGACGTCCGCGCCGGTGGCACCCCGGTCTTCGAGGACCTCACCAACCCGAACGAGGCCAAGGGCGACGTCGACGCGGGCAACGTAAAGGCGGACGTGGTGCTGGCCGGCACCGACACCGTGGCCATCGGCCCGGCCGACCTCAACCTCAAGGAGGGCACCGCCACGATCGTCTACGCGATCGGCTCCGCCGAGGGCAAGACCCTCGACGTGGTGGCGCAGACCATCACCGGTCTGCACTCCTCCCCGGGTGGCGTGCCCAGCGGTGACGGCGGCCAGGCCGGCACCGGCGTGAACACCTGGTGGTACGCGCTGACCGGTGCCGGCGTACTCCTGCTGCTCGGTGGTGGGGTGCGGATGGCCACCGCGCGGACCGGCCGCAAGTGACGGTGCGCAACCGCGGCGCGCTGGCGGCCCTGGCCGCCGGCGTTGCCGCGCTCACCGTGGCCACTCTGGTGGCGTGCGGCTCCCAGCCGGCCGAGGACGTGGGCGCCGACGAGGCGGCCCAGCTCGCCACCGCCACCCCGTCGGCCGCCGGCACCGGGGGCCCCTCGGTCCCGGTGACCACCGGGGAGCTGCCGGCCGCAGCGGAGACCGTCAAGCCGGTCCGGCTGGCGATCCCGGCGATCGACGTCAAGGCCACGATCAACGCGGTGGGCATCAACAAGCGGACCAACGAGTTCGAGGTGCCGCCGAGCGTCGACGAGATCGGCTGGTACCGGTACGGCCCCGGCCTGGAGGCGGACGCCGGCTCGATCGTCATCGCCGGTCACGTGGACAGCGCCCAGCAGGGCAAGGGCGCGTTCTTCCGGCTGCGGGAACTCGACCAGGGCGACACCCTGACCGCGACCGGCAGCGACGGCAAGGCCCGCGAGTACCGGGTCGTGGCCCGGGAGGAGTACGACAAGACCAAGATTCCGTTGGACCGCTACTTCGCCCGGGACGGCAAGCCGCGGCTGACCCTGATCACCTGTGGTGGGCCGTTCGACGCGAAGGCCCGCAAGTACCGCGACAACATCGTCGTCACCGCGGTGCCCGCCTGAGCGGGTACCCAGGCGACCGGCCGGGGTGGGATCCCACCCCGGCCGTTGCGCGGGAGGCCCCTCCGGCCTCCGCGTCCCGACCACACGGCCGTAGGCTGAACGGTGATGGCTTACCTGGATCACGCGGCGACGACTCCGATGCTCGACGAGGCACTGGAGGCGTACGTCGCCACCGCCCGCGAGGTCGGCAACGCGTCCTCCCTGCACGCGGCGGGTCGCCGTGCCCGCCGCCGGGTCGAGGAGTCCCGCGAGCGGGTCGCCGCCGTTCTCGGTGCCCGGCCGTCCGAAGTGATCTTCACGGGTGGCGGGACGGAGAGCGACAACCTGGCGGTCAAGGGCATCTTCTGGGCCCGCCGGGACGCCTCCCCGGACCGTCGCCGGGTGGTCTCCAGCGCCGTCGAGCACCACGCCGTGCTGGACGCGGTCGACTGGATCGTCGAGCACGAGGGCGCCGAGGTCGGCCTGCTGCCGGTGGACGACGCCGGGCGACTGCACCCGGAGACCCTGCGTGCCGAGCTGGCCGCGTACGCCGACCGCGTCGCCGTGGTCACCGCCATGTGGGCGAACAACGAGGTGGGCACGGTCCAGCCGGTGACCGAGCTGGCCGCCGTGGCCGCCGAGCACGGTGTGCCGTTCCACACCGACGCCATCCAGGCGGTCGGTCAGGTGCCCGTCGACTTCGCCGCCAGCGGGGTCGCCGCGCTGACCGTCACCGGTCACAAGCTGGGCGGCCCGACCGGCGTGGGTGCTCTCCTGCTCGCCCGGGACGTACCGGCGACGCCGCTGCTGCACGGTGGGGGTCAGGAGCGCGACATCCGTTCCGGCACGCTGGACACGGCCGGCATCGTCGCCTTCGCCGTCGCCGTGGAGGCGGCGGTGAAGGGCCAGCAGGAGTACGCGGCCCGGGTCGCCGCGCTCCGCGACGACCTGATCGAACGGGTCCGTCGGGCGGTGCCCGAGGTGATCTACAACGGCGATCCGGCCGACCGGCTGCCCGGCAACGCGCACTTCTCCTTCCCTGGCTGCGAGGGCGACGCCCTGCTGCTGCTGCTCGACGCGCAGGGCATCGCCTGCTCGACGGGCTCGGCCTGCTCCGCCGGGGTGGCCCAGCCCTCGCACGTGCTGCTCGCGATGGGCGCCGACGACGACCGCGCCCGCTCCTCGCTGCGCTTCACCCTGGGCCACACGAGCACCCAGGCCGACATCGACGCCCTCATCGCGGCCCTCCCGGCGGCAGTCGACCGAGCCCGCCGAGCCGCCGCCCTCCGCACCCCCCGCTAACAGTGAGGATGTACGAGAGAGTCCTCCCGGTCCGGTCTGACCCGCCCTCTAACTGACTTCGGGTCTTGAACGGGATCTGTCGGCCGTGGCCGGGAGGACTGCTCGTGCACTCACCTGACGTGG